>CAUGKZ010000052.1 GCA_959600065.1 uncultured Kroppenstedtia sp.
AAAGCAAAAACTTGTTTGAGCTTCTTTCGATCAAACAAGTTTTTGCTCTCAATGGATTCCTTTCGATCCCTCGTTCCACTCGCCTTCAAAGACCATCTGAGCGGGACCGGTCATATAGACCCGATCCTCCGCTTCCCGCCATTCGATTTCCAGATCGCCGCCCTTGAGATGCACCCGAGCCCGGCGATCGGCGATTCCGTTCAGGACAGCCGCGACGAGGGAGGCACAGGCCCCTGTCCCGCAGGCGAGGGTGGGACCGACGCCCCGTTCCCACACCCGCATCTCCAGTTCCTGGGGAGAGTGAACCGTCACAAACTCCACATTGGTTTTGTTGGGGAAAAGCGGGTGGTTCTCCAGCCGAGGACCCCAAGTCTCCACTGGAAATGCGGCGGCATCATTCACAAAGACCACCGCATGGGGATTGCCCATGGAGACCGCAGTCAAGCGGAAACTCTCTTTCTCGATCTGAAGGGGATGGTCCACCACCCGCTCCCCTTCCCTAGCCACTGGAACCCGATTCGCCTCCAGAATCGGCTGCCCCATATCGACGCAAATACTTTCCACCTGGCTCCCGTCGGTTTGCAGCCAGATCCGTTGTAGACCTGCCTGCGTCTCCACGGTGATCTCCTTTTTCGCCCCGGAAATCCGCTCATAATAATACTTGGCTACGCAACGAACTGCATTTCCGCACTGTTCCGCCTCGCTACCGTCGGCATTCAGAATCCGCATGCGAAGATCCCCCGTCTGGGACGGGAGCAGGAAAACCCAGCCGTCGGCCCCGACTCCAAAACGACGGTCACACAGACGGCGCGCCAGTTGGGGAGCCCCCTCTGGCAAGGCATCTGCTGTAACCACGATAAAATCATTGCCCAATCCGTGCATTTTTGTAAATCGCATCATTGACGGCGTCTCTACCAAGCGCCTATCTTCCTTTCCGGCCAAGAAGAACCCGATGGCACCGAAGCACCATCGGTCTCTCCCCTTTCCTGGGATATGCATTGAGCATACCCCAGAGACACACTTTTTTCAACGACTCATCCAGGGTGAACCGGCTGCCGGATCGGACGGATGAGATCAATCAATCCCGCCAACAAGGTGGGCAACGTCGATGCCGCAACCACCAGAACCCATTCTCGGAAGCCGAGGGCCACTGTATGGAAGATCGGTTGCAGCGGAGGATAGTACATCACCACCAGCAACAACAGAGCCGAGGAGACGACAGCCAATAGCAGTGGAAGATTGTTCAAAGGGTTGCGATGAAAGACCGACTGGTTACTGCGACAATCAAAAACATAAACCAACTGGGCCAGCACCAAGGTGGCAAAGGCGATGGTCTGAGCCCGTACCAGGTCATCCGGCATCTCATGATAAGCCACCCAGAACGCGCCTAGGGTGAAGGTGCCGATCAGCAAACCCCGGGAGACGATTTTCCACCCGACCCCTCGGGCAAAAATACTTTCGCGGCTGTTACGGGGCGGTCGGTCCATCGTATCGTCTTCTCCCGGATCCACTCCCAGAGCCATGGCCGGGAGCCCATCGGTGACCAGGTTGACCCACAAAATCTGGATCGGGACCAAGGGCAAGGGCATCCCAGCCAACATCGCCAGAAACATGACCAGGATCTCGCCCACATTGCTGGCCAATAGGTAGCTGATAAATTTGCGGATATTGTCGTAGATATTTCGCCCTTCCTCAATCGCCGAGACGATCGTGGCAAAATTGTCATCGGACAAGACCAGAGAGGAAGCCTCCTTGGACACATCCGTCCCTGTCATCCCCATAGCGATCCCGATATCCGCCGCCTTGATCGCCGGTGCATCGTTCACCCCGTCTCCAGTCATAGCCACTACATCTCCGTCCTTCTGCAGGGCTTTCACGATCTTCAGTTTGTGTTCCGGGGACACCCGTGCATAAACCTGGATGTTTTTCGCCTTCTGTTCAAACTCCTGGTCGCTCATCCGCTGCAAATCATTGCCGTTGGCCGTGAGCCCTCCCTCTCTCAAAATCCCCAACTGTCGAGCGATAGCTACGGCGGTGGTCTGGTGGTCCCCGGTGATCATCACGGTACGAATCCCAGCCCGGCGACAGGTGCGGATCGCTTTTTTCACCTCTTCCCGAGGCGGATCGATCATCCCGGCCAGCCCGACAAACACCAACTCTCGCTCCGCTTCAGATTCCCCGCCGGGATCGGTTCCCTTCCATTCGCGATAAGCGAAAGCCAGGTTGCGAAGGGCCATCGCCGCCAGCTGATCGTTATGGGAAAGAATTTTCTCCCGCAACGCCTCCGTGAGGGGAACCGGGCGTCCCCCTTGCAGGAAGTGTGTACACCGGTTCAGCAACACGTCAGGGGCCCCTTTGGCCATCAACAGGCGCTGTCCTTTCCCCTTTTCCACGAGGACCGACATCATCTTCCGCTCTGAATCAAAGGGGAACTCCCGCACCCGCTTCCACTCTCTTCCCAGGTTTTCCCCGGTGTGCCCTCCCTTCGCCCCGACCACCATCAGTGCCCCTTCCGTGGGGTCCCCGTCTACCCGCCAACTCGCCTGTTTGCGTCTGAGCATGCCCTCCCGGTTACTTTCCCGGATCAGTCTCGCATTATTACAGAGAACCGCCACTTCCAATAGACGCTTTAATCCGAGGTCTCTGTCGGGATTCACCTTGTGGCCGTCAAAACTGAACTCCCCTTCCGGCTCATAGCCGGATCCTGATACCTCCAAGCGGCGCCCGTCCACCCACAAGTGAGTCACCGTCATCTTGTTCTGGGTCAAAGTCCCGGTCTTATCCGAACAGATCACCGAGGCACAGCCCAAGGTCTCCACAGAGGGAAGTTTGCGGACAATGGCCCGCCTCCGGATCATCCGTTGCACTCCGAGGGCCAGAGCGACGGTGACAATCGCTGGCAACCCCTCAGGGATCGCGGCCACCGCCAGACTGACACCGGCGAGGAACATTTTGTAGGCGTCATGCCCGTGAACGATCCCGGTCAACACCACGACCGCCGTCAGGAACAGAGACACGACGATCAACACTTTTCCCAGCTGTTCCAGCCGATTCTGCAGCGGGGTCTGCATCGACTCCGTGGTTTGGATCAGGTGGGCGATCTTTCCCATCTCCGTCTTCATCCCGGTAAACACCACCACCCCGATCCCGGTGCCCCGGACAGCCATCGTCCCTAGGAAGGCCATGTTTTTGCGATCTCCCAGAGACACTTCCTCGCCTCCGCGAATAGCGTCGCCGGTCTTGCTGACCGGTACCGACTCCCCGGTCAGAGCTGATTCTTCAATGTATAGATTCTCCCCATGGATCAAGCGCAGATCGGCGGGAATCCGATCTCCGCTCTCCAGGGAGACGATATCCCCCGGCACGATCTCCGCCGCCGGGATCCGCTTCCAGGAACCGTTTCGCTTCACTCGAGCCATGGGAGCGGACAATTCCTTCAGTGCCGTCAAGGATTTCTCTGCCCGGAATTCCTGAATAAATCCGAGGATGGCGTTCAACAGGACAATGGCAATGATGGCGATCGCATCGGTATATTCCCCCAGAAGTCCGGAGACCAGTGTAGCCGCCAATAACACCAGCACCATAAAGTCCTTGAATTGGTTTAACAACAAGGCCACCGGGGACAATCTTTTTCCCTCGGCCAACTGGTTGGGCCCCACCTTTTTCTGTCGTTTCTCCGCTTCCGAATCCTCCAGCCCTTCCGCTGGATCCACATCAAAGTGGGCAGTCAACCTCTCCATGTTCCAATCCAGATAACGGCTGCCTTCCGACACGTTCCCTCCCCCTTTGTCCCAAAAGCGTCTTATGATCACTCTATTCAGACAGGCTGTGAATCATGCCCAGAAGAAAAGGGGGGAAGGCGTGAGATCCATCTCCGGATCATCACAGGAGGTCTTCTTTCGTGCTATACTGATAGATAGATTTTTTGCCCGTTGCCAATGAGAGGTGAAGCACCGATGTCTATAGATGGAATCGCAATTCGAGCTGTGGTGCATGAGCTGGAGGAATGTCTGGTCGGCGGCCGGATCGCCAAGATTTATCAGCCGGGGGAAGCCGATCTGGTCTTGCACATTCGTACCAAAGGCAAAAATCGGCGACTGTTTCTGTCGGCCCACCCCGCCTATCCTCGCCTTCATCTGACAGAACAACCCCTGGACAATCCCCTGACCCCGCCGATGTTTTGCATGCTGTTGCGAAAACATTGTGAGGGGGGCGTAATCGAGGGGATCCGCCAGGACGGGATGGAACGGATCGTCCATATGGATCTTCGCTGCCGAGATGAGTTGGGAGACGAAGTGATCCGCCGCCTGGTGGTGGAAGTGATGGGACGACACAGCAACATCATCTTGATCGATCCCGCCTCAGGAAAAATCCTGGACGGCATCCGCCGGGTCACCCCGGATATCAGCCGTCACCGTCAAATCCTGCCCGGCCTCTTCTATCAAACCCCACCGGAACAAAACAAAAAAGATCCCTTGGCGACCGACCGGGGAGAATTTCTGCGCTCTCTCCACTTCAATCAAGGAAAGATGGATCGACAGATCGTGGCCCAGTTTGCCGGGATCGGACCCCAAACTGCCCGGGAGATCCTGCACCGAGGCGGTCTGGGAGATCGGGAACAGCTGGGGGCCGCCTTTCACACTCTGATGGAGGAGATCCGAGATCACCAGTACCATCCCCAGATCGTATATGCCCGCAAACCGTCTTTCTCTGTGATCCATCTCACCCATCTCCAAGGAGAACGGAGGACATTCGACTCGGTCAGCCGCTGCCTGGAATCCTTCTTTTACGGAAAGGCTGAACGGGACCGAGTCCGGCAACAAAACCATGATCTGATCCGCAATCTGAAAAACATCCTCGACAAAAATGAGACCAAGATTAAGAAGCTGACACAGGAATCAAAGGACAGCGAAAAAGCGGAGACCCACCGGATCTACGGGGAGCTCCTTACGGCTTATATGCATCAGGTGAAGCGAGGGGACTCGGTATTAAAAGCCATCAACTACTACGACCCTGAAGCACCGGAAGTGACCATCCCTCTCGACCCCCGGTTCACTCCGTCGGAAAACGCCCAGCGCTACTTCCGGCTGTACAATAAAGCCAAATCCGCCCGCAAATGGAACCGGGAGCAAATCGAAAAAACCCGCCGGGAAAATAAGTACCTGGAATCCGTTCTGGTCCAGTTGCAGAATGCGGGACCCCGAGAAGCGGAAGAGATCAAAGAAGAACTTCAAGAAGAGGGCTGGCTCAAGACGAAACCGCAAAAAAAACGTAAAAAACAAACCCGTAAACCCGAGCCGGACACCTACTTTTCTTCGGAAGGGATTCCGATTCTGGTGGGACGGAACAATAAGCAGAACGATCTGCTCACCCACCGGATCGCCTCCCCCACGGACACCTGGCTTCATACTCAAGAGATTCCAGGCTCCCATGTGGTGATCCGAGGGAAGAATTTCGGAGAGGCGACTCTCCGGGAAGCGGCGATGCTGGCCGCCTGGCACAGCAAAGCCCGGGAATCCAGTCAGGTTCCAGTGGATTATACCTTGGTCAAACATGTGAAGAAGCCATCCGGCACCTCGCCCGGCTTCGTTATCTACGAAGAACAGAAAACACTCTACATCACACCGGAGGAAAGCCAATTGCAAAAACTAAAAACCAAGGAATAACTTTCACGGAGGTGCGGATCGCCTCCTTTTTCATTTTCAAAAAAATTAAAGAAGGAAATTCCTACTCCTGCTAGAACGGAATAAATAGACAGTAAATTCCGTCTATTAGGGAGGGAATTTGTAATGCTCAAAAGAGGCAGCAAGTACTTACTGGTCATCATGCTGGTCACCACTCTTTTGATCTCCCCTCAGGTGTCGGCCACTGAGAATCCCCACTCTTTGCAGCGCGCTTTCGAAGAAGCGGCAGCGGAATTCGATGTGCCGGTCCAGTTATTGATGGCGGTCAGCTATGCAGAAACCCGCTGGAATGATCACCAAGGCCAACCCAGCCACTTAAATGGGTATGGGGTGATGCACTTAGTGGATCATCCCAACCACCACACTTTGGATCAAGCCAGCCGCTTGCTCGACGAATCACCGGAACGTCTCAAAACAGAGACTCCCCTAAACATCCGGGGCGGTGCCGCCGTTTTGGCTCGGATTGCCAAGAAGCAGAACAACCATCACTTGCCCGAGAAGCTTGGACAATGGTATACCGCAGTGGCGGAGTACGCTGGATATCAAGATGAAGCCGTCACCCGCCTTTACGTCGATGAAGTCTTCAAGGTGATACAAAAGGGAGCCAAGAAAAAGGTGAAAGGGGAAACTCTCCTTTTATCCCCTACACAGGTCAAACCCAACAAAGGAAAATATGAGAAAGCAACCACCCCCATCGGGAAAAAAGCCACCCCGGATTACCCCAACGCCCATTGGGTCGCCGCTCACGGCAATAACTACACCGCCGCCAACCGAGAGAGATGGGAACCAGATCCAGTATGTGGTCATTCACACGACCCAGGGTTCCTATGCTGGCTCGATCAGCTGGTTTCAAAATCCCAGTGCCAGCGTCAGTGCCCACTATGTCATCCGCTCCAGTGACGGAGACGTCACCCAGATGGTTCAAAACCAGGATATCGCCTGGCATGCGGGCAACTGGGATTACAATGTGCATAGTATCGGCATCGAACATGAAGGCTACGTCGAGGAGGCGGGATGGTATACAGACTCCCTCTACCGCTCTTCCGCCGCCCTTACCCGCTGGTTGTGTGACACCTACGATATTCCCCGGGATCGGAAGCACATCATCGGACACAATCAAGTTCCCGGCGCCACCCACACCGACCCCGGTCCATTGTGGGATTGGGACTGGTATATGAGTTTGGTCAATCAGTAAATCTTGTCCGACCTTGAACAAGCTCTTTCAGGAGGCGATCTGCCTCCTTTTTTAAATGAAAAAAACCAGGCGTATTGCGATAGCCTGGGGAATCATATACCATCTATTATGACTCGCAGACAACAAAGGACGTGAAATCAATGCCCTGGATGTATTTGATCTTTGCCATCCTTAGCGAAATCGCCGGCACCGTGTCGATGAAGCTGTCCTATGGACTTACCAAACTGTGGCCTTCTCTATGGATGGTGTTTTTTTATCTGTTGGCTTTTGCCAGTTTGAGTTTATGCTTAAAGCATATACCCGTCAGCGTCGCATACGCGATCTGGTCCGGCTTGGGCACAGCAGCCATTGCCATCGTCGGATACTTAGTTTTCCAGGAATCGATGACCTGGCTAAAAGCCGGTTCGATTCTGCTCATCGTTCTCGGAGTGATCGGGCTCAATTTAGGGGGAGGGTCTCCATCGGAATCATCAGATGCAGATCCACATCCGGTGGAGACCGTCGACGCGGAGTGAGGTGCCAAAGGGTCCAGCTCTCTTTGCTATTCATTCCACCCGTGCCCCTAGGGATTGTGCCAGGGCAATCGCCTGAGTCAAATCGATGCGCGTTCCCTCCAGGTTGAGCTCCTTCCACGGGACCCCCTCCATCACCGCCTCCCGCAGATCTGCTCCCTGCAGACAAACCCCATCCAGAGTAGCATAGGAAAGATCCGCTCGCCGCAGATCCGCACCGGTCAAATCGCATCGATATAGATCAGCCTCCCGGAAATGAACGTCGCCCAGTTGAAAACCACTAAGATCCTGATTCGCCAGTCGGGTGAAGGACCAGTCCCCGCCGGAGATCCTCATCCCCTCCATGCGGGCTTCCTCAAATCCGGAACCAGTCATTTTGCAGGATGCGAACCGAGATACATAGAGATCGGCCCCTTGGAAACGACAATTGAAAAACGCCGTCCCTTCATGATGGGACGCATTCAGCTTCGCTCCGGTAAAATCGCAGTCTTCAAAGACAGAAGATCGGGTCTTCCATTCCTTCAAACCGGCCTGCCCAAAACGACAACGGATAAACCGACACCCTTCCCATTCCGCCTCCTCAAATATCCGATCTTCCCAATCCTCATCGATGAACTCTTCTTGTTTCCACAACAAAGGGGGATCCCCCTTTCATTATGATAAATCCGGCTCCTTTGGGAGCCGGATTGCTTGCTTCAGTTTATGTAAGCAGGGATATCCAACAGTTGATCCACCGTCACAAACTCATACCCTTGTTGTTTCAGATCGCGGATGATCTGTGGCA
The DNA here is from genome assembly GCA_959600065.1 of uncultured Kroppenstedtia sp. Lineage (GTDB taxonomy): Bacteria > Bacillota > Bacilli > Thermoactinomycetales > DSM-45169 > Kroppenstedtia > Kroppenstedtia sanguinis. The sequence goes on from CAUGKZ010000052.1 coordinate 8,176, forward strand.
GAGCCTGGACGGTTGCAGAACGATTGCCTCCACCGGAGTGCATCAGGACGATACTGCCTGGAACCACTTGCTCCTTCACCGTCGCCAGGATCTGTTGGGAGGAGCGTCCCGGCCTCCAGTCATTGGTATCCACGTCCCAGTTGATAATCCGATGTCCCGTCTGGGCGATCCGCTTTTCTTTTCCCTTCACCGCTCCGTAGGGTGGACGCATCAGGGACATCTCCTTGCCGGTCGCCTTTTTCACGGCTTGGACAGTGCGAATCAGCTCCGCATCGACAAGTTTGTCCGACTGACGAGGCAACTGCAGATGATTCCAAGTATGGTTGGCGATCACATGGCCTTCG
>CAUGKZ010000053.1 GCA_959600065.1 uncultured Kroppenstedtia sp.
TGGCAACGGTCGCGTGGGTGAACACGATCTCCCCACCCAAAATATGGCTAATCAAGACGCCTGCACCACGAAACTTTTTTCGCGGTGCTTGGTTTAGTAGTTTACAGGTCAATGGCGGTCACTTGTTGGATTTCCTCCATCGCCTCCAAGCTTTGCAATAGCTCTGCGGGGATGGGTTTATCCACGGTTAACATCATGATCGCCGATCCTCCTTGACCGCGTCGGCCTACCTGCATGGTGGCGATGTTGACGTCTCCCCTGCCGAGGACCGTTCCGACCCGTCCGATGGCACCGGGTTGATCCCGGTGACGGATGAGGAGCAAATGTCCGGAAGGTTGGACATCGACAGAGTAGGAGTCAATCTGGACGATCCGGGGACCCAATCCGTTTAACAAGGTGCCAGACAGGGAGGATTCACTTCGGTTGGTGCGGATTTGCAAATGGATCAATTGGTTGAAACCGTGACTTTGAGATCTTTTCTGCTCGGTGACGCGGACGCCTCGTTCTTTGGCGAGGTGGGGAGCATTTACATCATTGACTTCCGCCAGATAATGGGAGAGGGCTCCTTTCAGGATGATGCGGGTTAAAGGTGAAGTGTCCACTTCGGCCAAATCTCCGGAGTAGGTGACCATGATTTCATCCAGAGCTCCGTCGACAGTCTGAGTGGCAAAGCTCCCCAGCTTTTCGGCCAAATTTTGATAGGGACGCAGTTTTTCCTGCAATTCCGCTGGGATGGAGGGGAGGTTGACCGCATTTTTAAAGGGTTCTCCCCGTAAGATGTGAAGAATCTCTTCAGACACATCGACGGCCACATTTTCCTGGGCTTCGCGGGTGGATGCTCCCAAGTGAGGCGTAGCGATCACTTGGGGGAGTGTGAGGAGAGGATGTTTCCCAGGCGGTTCCGTCTCAAACACATCCAAGGCTGCCCCCGCCACTTTTCCGCTTTGAATCGCATGGAAGAGTGCATTTTCGTCGATGATGCCCCCTCGAGCACAATTAAGTACCCGGACACCCTCCTTCATTTTAGCGAAGGCGTCAGCATCGATCAGATGATGAGTCTCTTTGGTCAGGGGAGTATGGACGGTGAGAAAATCAGCGGCGGTAATCACTTCCTCCAAGGTCGCTTGCTGAATCCCGGCTTTTTTTGCCCGCTCTGCGGTCAAATAGGGATCGAAGGCGACTACGTTCATGTGGAATGCGCGAGCCCGCTTGGCCAATTCGGTCCCGATTCTTCCTAAACCGACAATACCCAGAGTTTTGTGGTTCAATTCCACGCCGACAAACTGTTTCCGTCTCCATTCTCCCTGGACGAGGTCCCGGTACCCTTGGGGAATGTTTCGGGCCAGCGAGATCAGCATTGCAAAAGTGTGTTCCGCAGTGGAAATCGTATTGCCATCGGGGGCGTTCACCACGAGGATCCCACGGGCGGTGGCGGCAGAGATGTCGATATTGTCCACTCCGACTCCAGCGCGGCCGATCGCTTTTAAGTTTCCTCCCGCTTGTATCACGGGGTTTGTCACCTGGGTCTGACTGCGGACGATCAAAGCGTCGGCGGTGGAAACCTCCTCTAACAGCTGCTCCATAGACAGGTCTGTTTTTCGGATCACTTCCACATCCGGAGCTTCCAACAGTTTTTCAATTCCTTGATCGCTCAGTGGATCAGTGATCAGTACTCGAAACATGAATCAGTTCCTCCTCTGCTGCTTGAATTCCAGCTCCGAGCTTGACAGGGGCTCCCAAACGGGCAAGTGCTACTTCGATGGCGGTGACGGCGGTTAGCATATCCAGAGGATCCGCATAACCCATATGTCCGATGCGGAAAATTTCCCCCTTCAGGTGTTGTTGTCCCCCGGCGACTCGCAATCCGAGCCGGCGCAATTCTTGGCTCAGGTCTGTAGCGGACCAGCTGTCTCCACCCCGGACAGCGGTAACTGTGGGGGAGGCGTCCCGGTCATCGGTTAACAGCGTCAGGCCAAGGGCTCGCATCCCAGCCCGAAACACATCTCGCATTAGACGGTGCCGGGCAAAGATGGTTTCCAATCCTTCTTCTTCGATTATGTTGAGAACCTCCTCCAATCCAAATAAGAGGGAGACGGTTGGAGTAAATGGAGTGGTTTTATTTTGCAGGCTGTTGCGATATTTGCGGAAGTCCAGGTAGAACCGGGGATGGGGATTGGTTTCAATCCGTTTCCATGCCCTGTCGCTGATGGCGGCAAAGGCGAGCCCGGCTGGTAGCATCAGTGCTTTTTGCGATCCGGAGACGAGGATGTCGATCTTCCAATCCTCTACACCCGCTGGGACACCGCCGATGCAACTGACTCCGTCGGCGACGATGAGGGCGTCGGTCTGTTCTCGGATGACGGTGGCCAGCTCCCGGATCGGATTAAGGACCCCAGTGGAGGTTTCACAGTAGGTGAGAAATACAGTTTTCACCTGGGGGTGTTTTTTCAGAAAAGAGGTCAGTTCCTCCGGGCTGCAAGATTTTCCCCAGGGAATGTCCAAACGGCGAAGGGTGACGTCCATAGAAGAGAGGATGTTGGCGAACCGGTCCCCGAAGGCACCGGTGACCACTACGGCGGCTTCATCCCCCTGGGACAGGGTGTTGACGGCAGCGGCTTCCAAAGCGGAGGTTCCACTTCCAGCCAGGAGCAATACAGGATTTTTCGTGCCAAACACCGGTGCGAGGCGGAGACTGATCTCTCGGACCAATTGGGAACAGTCCGGATCCCGGTGGCCGATCATCGGACGGTTCATGGCTTGCTGGACTCGAGGGGGAATCGGTGTAGGTCCCGGAATTTGCAGACGAAATTTGTCTTTTAACACAGTTTCTCTCCTCCTTTGATACATAAAGAAAGGCCTTTCGTCCACACCTGACCTGAAGACAGGTGAGGGACGAAAGGCCGTGTTGCCACCCTCATTTACTCCGGCTTTGCAGCGGGAGTCTCGGTGGGTTCATAAGAACCCTGGGATAACGGATCTTCCGATCCGGTCTACTGGTTTTCAACCGGATGACTCAGGAGTGCTCCATCGCGTCGGGAACGCCGATTTCCAGCAACCATCGGCTCTCTGGGCTTCCTTTTTCCGCAATTTGGCTCCGTCATGGTCTGTAGCTCATCAAAATGTTGTTACTTACTCTAGCACGGTAAAGTAAGAGTGTCAACCGCTGAAAACGGGATGTCCTAGGAAAAGGTGAGTGTGATACCATGAAAGTACACTTTTCTTCAAGGCTGTGGATTCCCTGGGAAAGGAATGTCGGGGGAACAGGTTCTCTCCTGGCGGCAGATAGGTGGGTCTACAGAGTTCAACAAGAAAGGAGGAGGGCTGTGCAGTCGGTGGAAGCGGTGGATTTGTCAGGATTAAATGCGGGGCAGCGAGAAGCTGTCACTTTGGAGGGGAAATCGGCGGTGGTATTTGCCGGTCCCGGCAGTGGCAAGACGACGGTCTTGACCCGGCGGGCAGCTTGGCTGCTTTCCCAGGGAGTGCCGGAAAACCGGATGATGGTAGTCACCTTTACCCGAGCGGCGGCGCAGGAAATGAGGCGACGTTTGTTGAAACAGTCTGGCGGTTCGTCTGGGATCACCATCGGCACTTTTCATTCTATTTTTCTCCGGTTGCTACGAAATGCCGGTGTAGCCATTCCTCGCCTAGCCGGGGAGCGGGAACAGACTGGATTGATCCGGGAGTTGTTGATCGAGTCAGGCAGGCCTGCCGACGAAGAAGCGGTTTCCAACACCCTGAGTCAGATCGGATTTTGCAAGGGGAATTTGATGTTTCCTGAGCGCATGAAGTTGAAACAAGCAAAAAATATCGCTTTCCGCGAACTGTTTCAGGCGTATCAACAGGGATTGGAGCAACGGGGCATTTGGGATTACGACGATATCCTGCTTCGGTTTCACGATGGGTTACGCAAGGAACATTTGCTGCAAAGGCGATTTCTATACATATTGGTGGATGAATTTCAGGATATCAACCGGGTTCAGATGGAAGCGATCCGTCTTCTGCTTTCGGAGGAGGGGACGCTCTTCGCTGTAGGGGATGATGATCAGTCTATCTACGGGTTTCGGGGAAGCGATCCGGAATATATGTTGAATCTACCGCATACGCTCCCAAACTGCACCCGGATCGTTTTGACTACCAATCATCGGTCGACGGAGCCGATTATCCAGATCGGGCAGCAACTGATTGCTCACAATCGCCTCCGCCAACCGAAGAAAGTGGAAGGAACAGGGAAAGCGGGAGGAGCTCCCCGCTGGTGGAAACCGGTGGATGAAGAGGATGAAGCCGGTCAGATCCTAGGGATCTTGAAGGATGGGATGGAGACGGCGGTTCTTTACCGGACTTCCACTCAAGCCCGTGCAGTCATCGACATCCTGGTGCGGGCAGATATTCCCTTTGCCGTTTCTCCTGGAGATGCCACTTTTTATCGACGCTGGCAGGTGATAGATGTGCTGAGCTATCTTCAGCTGGCCCACGATCCCGATGATCTGGATGCTCTGGTACGGGTGATCAATCGTCCGAAGCGGTATCTTTTTGGTGAGGAGTGGCTGAACGAGCTCCAAGGGATTTCCCGGGAAACGAGTCTTCCCCTGCTTCTGTGCTTGCCTCAACTGAAGGGATTGGAAAGCTATCAAATCAAACACCTAGAACGGATGGTGCAACAAGTGACAGCCTTGCAGGGCGAACCTCCTGCAACAGCGGTAGATCGGGTCCGGCGGGAGATTGGATATGATACTTTTCTTTCCGCGATGGCGAGGGATTTGGGTCTTGATTTTCAGACACTGGCGGAACCGGTGGATGAGTTGTCGATGGCGGCTACAGCCCATCGTAAGATCGAAGACTTTTTGCTTCACATCGAAGAGGTGGATCGGAAGGTGAGGGAACAGCCGAAGTCGCCCCGGGTTCGGTTGATGACGTTGCACAAGTCGAAGGGACTGGAGTTTGACCGAGTGATTCTCATCGGTCTCCATGCCATGGTGCTCCCCCATCGTCGAAGTCTGCAAGTGCCGGAGAAAATGAAAAATCGGGCCTGGGAGGAGGAGCGGCGGTTGTTGTATGTGGGACTGACCCGAGCCCGTCAGGAATTGATTCTATCCGTCAGTGCTACGCGTCAGGGAAAGCGGGTAGGACCCTCTCCTTTTCTAAAGGAGATGGGATACACCAGTGAAGAAGAGAAGCCTGTGGCACAGCCTCCTTCCCGGCGTCGCCCTGCCGATCCGAAACAGCCTCAGCTCCGATACACGGGAGAATCTTTACAAGAAGGAGATGTTCTCCTTCACTCCCTCTGGGGAGAGGGAGTGGTTACACAGGTGGATTCCTTGGAGGGGACCGCGCCGGGTCGCAAGGTGACGGTGCGCTTTGGAGATGAAATCCATACTCTTCACTATGAGTTATCTCGTCAGTTGGTGTTGTTAAAAAAGAAAAGGGGAGAATGAAAAAACCAGCGTAGCCCAACCGTTGTTGGACCGCTGGTTTTTGTTTTAACCGGAATACCGTTCCAGGCTTTCTTGGTACAGGCGATGGGCGACGTCCACTCCTTGCCAGCCTTGGATGTCAGTCTTTTTGTTTTCCAGAGCTTTATAGACGTCGAAGAAGTGTTCAATTTCTCGCAGGGTGTGGCTCGGAAGATCTTCCAGAGTCTGCACGGAGTCCCAGCGAGGATCATCTACAGGAACACCCAGCAATTTTTCGTCTTTCCCTTTATCATCGGACATCAGGAGGACGCCGATCACACGGGTTTGGATGACACATCCGGGGAAAGTGGGGAAGGTGGTCAGTACCAGGATATCGAGAGGGTCACCATCTTCCGCCAGGGTGTTTTCCAGATAACCGTACTCTGTGGGGTAATGCATGGGGGAATACAGCACCCGGTCCAGGCGAAACACGCCTTTTTCCTTGTCATATTCGTATTTGTTCTGACTGCCGGTGGGAATTTCGATAAAGGCGTCTACTGTGAGGTGTTTTTGTGTCATCTCGGGAACCTCCTTGAAGGTATGTACGTGTCTATGTCAGGGAAAAAAACCCTACCCAATATTTTATTCTTTATAGGTAGCTGAATCAATCCATAACGGCACAATTTTCGAATCATCATGGTACAATGAATGAAATGTGTCACTTCTCCACCAAATTCCCTGTGAATTCCTTTGCAAAGATGTACGTCAACGGGGAACTGGAGGATGATTATGGACAGGGGGATCTGGTGGTCAATGTGGATGGGGGGACTAGCCGAGTCCCTGCATTTGGGGGCATAAAAAATGCTACCTGTTCAGGTAGCGATCTGATCTATGATGACAAGACTGTTGATGAACCAGGAAATCTATCGTCCCCCGTCATAAGTCTTTGTGGAGGACAGGAAAGATCTCTTGCCAAACCCGCACAGCGAGATCAGAAGGAAGAAATCAGGTCTCCGAAGTGCGAAAGCCAATCAACATGTCTCTAATTATTCTTCTTCCAGTTTGATCGAATCTGTCGGACAGCCCTCGAAGGCATCGTAGACGTCCTCGTGAAACTCTTCGGGCACCTCGGCGGTTCCGGCATTGTCATCTAGGATCACGTATGCGATCCCTTCATCATCATAATCGTAAACGTCGGGAGCGGCGGCCCCGCAAGCCCCGCAGGCGATGCAAGTATCTTTATCCACCCAAGTGCGCATGATTTTTCCCCTTCCGAATATATGAATCCAGGGCTGTTGATGAACCAGAAAATGGGCGATGGGAGGGCAGAATTCGACCTTCCTGCCCAAAATATGGATCATCAACACGCTTGATAGGAATCCATAGATTTAAGCCAACTTCCACAAACATTTTAGAACGGTTTTTGCTTATTTGCAAGAGAAGGTGATGAAAAGAAGTATTTTAAGAAAGGGGGAATTCATAGGTGGAGGAGGAATCGAATCATCGGAAAGCCCGGCTTCTTCGTTGGAACCTTTATCTCACTCAGTTGCTGGTTCTTCTGGTGGCTGTGGTTCTTCTTTGGCTTCAGGGTCGCTTGACAGCAGAATTGTGGCTTCCAGCAGGATGGAAGATGTGGGCAGTGGGTGTTGCTTTTGGTCTCGTGGTGGTGGCTTTCGATTGGATTCTTCAACGAGGGGTTTCTGAGGAACAATTGGATGACGGGGGACTCAACCGTTTGCTGTTTCAAAATCTCTCTTATGTGGAAATCTTGTGGGTCACAGCTTGGGTGGCGATCGGGGAAGAGATGCTGTTTCGGGGAGCGCTTCAGCACTGGTTGGGCATGATTGGTAGCAGTCTGCTTTTTACTCTGATTCATTTTCGGTATCTGAAGCAATGGATTCTGTTGGTCAGTCTCTTTGGGATCAGCTGTCTTTTGGCGGGGTTGACGGAATGGACGGGAAGTTTAACCCCTGCTGTAGTGGCACATTTCACCGTGGACGCCCTTTTGGGTTTCTCTATTCGAAAGGGGAGGGAGGCTGGAGGGGGCATGTTTTCAGAGGAGACATGATATATTGAAAGGGAGGGGGTGGATGGGATCAGACTTTGGATGCGGGTGATTGTCGTATGGGGACTCGCTGGGTTCGCCGCGCTTTTGATGCCTATGGGTTCCCGGTCGGTTCCTTCCTACTGGGAATATATCAATCTGGAGACTCTGTTTGCTGCAGGCCTGATCCTGCTAGCCGGGCGGCAAGTGATTAAGGTGTCCGCTAAATCGCTCTCCTATTTTCTGTATCTTCCGCTACCGATCAGCTCCCCAGTGCGTTGGCGTTTCCTGCTCCCTCTGGCGGTGGCTTGGGGAGCTGCACCTCTGCTCACTTTGCATATCCCGGTGGTCGGATGGGTGACCCTCCTGTTTTTTGCAGGGAGGGAAGCGATCAGCTGGAGAGAAAAACAGCTGGCGTTACGGGAAACTTTCCGTCAGTCATCTTGACAGGGACGGTGATTTTGTTATATCATTTAAAGGTGTTTGTTTTGAGGAGAGGTGTCCGAGAGGTCGAAGGAGCACGATTGGAAATCGTGTAGGCGATCATATCGTCTCGAGGGTTCGAATCCCTCTCTCTCCGCCATCTGGGTGAAAAAAGACGGAATCCCGGTTGCGAAGTTCCGGGTTCTTTTTTTATAAGCTTTAAAACCAGGTGAGCTCCTCGCATGTCCAATTGGTTTTTGGTATGATGGATGCACGGAGTGAACGAGCCTTCCAGGTGGAGAGTAGGTCTCAACCTCAGGGGAGGATTGTACGGTTGTTCAAGCAGTGCGGTGAATGGGAAAAAGGAGACCTGAAACGCGTAACGAAGAGTGCTTCACCCTCATACGCTGTATTGT
>CAUGKZ010000054.1 GCA_959600065.1 uncultured Kroppenstedtia sp.
GCTTTTCTGAGTGCTGTGGCAGGTTCTATGTGTGGGATCACAGTCAGCTACTATTTGGGGGGCAGACTGGGTTATCCTTTTTTGAAGCGATACGGGAGTAAATTTTTTATCACACCAAAACGGCTGAGAACGACACAAATCTTATTTCGGAAATATGGCAACTGGGTCCTGCTTTTTGGATATTTTATCCCTGGAGTGCGGCATGTGACTGCATATATGGCCGGGATCTCCCGGATGTCACCGTTTCAATTCGCCTCTTACGCCTATGTCGGTGCCTTTACCTGGTGTACGGCGTTTATCGGTCTTGGATATCTGGTAGGGGCCCAATGGGAAAGTGTGTTTCAGGCGATGCACCGTTACGGTTTGATTGCGCTCTGGATTCTGATTCCCGTGCTTGTCCTTGTGATTGCACGTTTTCTTTATGTGCAACATGATCGATACAACTCTCTCCGCAAATGAGATGATTCCTCCCTGCTTAGGAGAGCGGAAGAGTTTGGTTAACCGAGGGCAGTCCCCTGTAATCTTTTACTGAGAAGGTGGCAGAAATAAGAGGAAGGCCCCCCAACTGACGTGTATGGACTCGGGGCTGAAGATGGAACTCGTCCATGATAGATCGGCTGTGGCTGCCGGAATAGGGCAGGAGACAGAAGTGAATTCTGATGGGCAGGTGGAAGGGGACAGATCGGTCCCTCACCCGGGTATGCCAGGAGAGATGAAGGGGCAAACCATGCCCCAGGCTGATGCAATAGAGCAAGAACGAGAGGGTGGGAGGAGACGAAATTGCCACAGGTGGAAGTGAAAATCGGGGCAAAGGAATACCAATTTGAGTGTGAAGAAGGGGAAAACCTGCTTTTTGAAGCGATCTCACGCAATATCATGATTCCATTTAACTGCACCTCCGGCCGTTGCGGACGATGCAGGGTCCGCGTGCTGGAAGGCGCAGAGAATTTAAGTGAGCTAGGCGACCGGGAGGAACTGCGCCTGGGAGAGGAGCAGGTGGAAAAAGGGTTTCGCCTTTCCTGTCAGACTTATATCTATGGAGATGTTTCTCTGAAAGTCCCACAACCGCGATTATATTAAATGGATTTGACCAGGCGTGTGGATTAGCCATATTTTTAGTCAGGAAATCAGGTCGGGATAGTGGGACGGTGAAGAGTCTTTGCACTCTTTGCAAGAGATCGTAACCGTCCCCTCAAACAATATTTTACGATAGGGGCAATGGGAAGGATCGTTTCGTTCTCATCCTCCACTTTATGGTTCATCAACAGCTCTGGGATTTGACCCTTTGCGGGTCCATTGTTAAAATAAAGAAAACTCCATCTTTTAAATGATTCCACTAGGGGTGCACGAAGACGTGCTGAGAGAGGCCTGAAGCTTCAACCCTTTGAACTTGACCTGGTTTGCACCAGCGTAAGAAAGTGGGATCCGGCATGGACGATCATGTAATGTGACCGTACAACCGGGATCCCAACAGGGGTCCCGGTTTTTGCATGGATGGAGTGGGGGAGGAAGGAGGATGAATGAACTTCATTTCGTGACGGATCCCCGGAAATCACTGAATGAGTGGGTCTTAGTTTGCCGAAAAGCAAGAGAATGGTTGGATTGGATCCACCTACGCAAACCGGGGGCATCCACTGCAGAGCTTCAGAGCTTGGGACATACTCTGATCCGGGAAGGGGGAGTGGATCCGAAACGATTGACAGTCAATGGGAGTGCTGAAGTAGCGGAAAATCTGGGATGTGGTGGGGTTCATCTCCCGGAGAGTCATCCGATAGCTGGGATATTCATCAAGAAAGGATCCCATCGGCGGATAGGATGTTCTGTTCACTCCCTGGAGGCTGCGAAAGAGAAGGAACGGCTGGGAGCCGAATACCTGTTTTTCGGACATGTGTTTGCAAGTGATTCCAAACCTGGGCAAAGGCCGAGAGGAACCTGGCAACTGGGCCAAGTGGCAGCGGCAGTGAACGTCCCCGTGATTGCCATCGGAGGAATCACTCTCGAAAGGCTTCCTTCATTGTCTGCAACAGGCTGCGCCGGGGTGGCTGTCATTTCCGCAATCGCTGATGCTCCAGATCCGGCAGCCGCTGCCCGCCAGTTGAAGCAGGCCCTTACATAGGTGAGGGAGGATGTTTGTTCCATGTTGAAGGGAAGCCGTGTCCGTGAAGGAGGGGGATCATGCATATTCAATTGAACGGGAAGCAGCAGGATGTACCGGAGTCCATCTGCGATGTGGAAAGCTTGATCACTCATCTAGGACTCTCCGACCGCATGATCGTGGTGGAGAAAAACCGCGAGATTCTCGACCGAGATCAATATAGCGAGATCCTGCTAGAGGAAGGGGATCGACTGGAAATCGTTCAATTTGTGGGAGGAGGTTAAATCTTGCTCAAGATTGGAACCTACACTTTTCAATCCCGACTGCTGTTGGGAACTGGCAAGTTTTCATCCCTTCGTGTGCAATCCGCGGCGGTGGAGGCATCGGAAACGGAGGTTTTGACCTTTGCCTTGCGCCGTGTCAATCTAGACCGCCCTGATGAGCCCAATTTCCTGCAAGAACTGGATCTGAACCGATACCACCTGCTTCCCAACACCGCCGGTGCCAAAACAGCGGAAGAAGCGGTTCGTTTGGCCCGCTTGGCCCGAGCCTCTCAACTGTGTGATATGGTGAAAGTGGAAGTGATCGGGGATGATGAGTGGTTGCTCCCGGATCCGGTGGAAACTTTGAAAGCGACTCAACAACTGGTGGAGGAAGATTTTATCGTGCTCCCTTACACCAGCGATGACCCTGTGTTGGCCAAACGACTGGAAGAGGCAGGCGCCCATGGCATCATGCCGGGAGCTTCCCCCATCGGTTCAGGGCAGGGGATCTTGAATCCGATGTATCTGAAGTTTATTATTCAGCAGACGCGCTTGCCCGTGATCGTGGATGCAGGGATCGGATCTCCTGCAGATGCCGCCTGGGCGATGGAGTTGGGGGCGGATGGTGTGCTCCTCAACACCGCAGTCTCTGGAGCGGATGACCCGGTTCAGATGGCCCACGCGATGAAACTGGCGGTACAAGCCGGCCGTCTCGGTTTTGAAGCCGGCTGCATCCCCCGCAAGGAGACTGCTGCCGCCAGCAGCCCTGTCGTAGGAGTGCCCAAGTGATAGGAAAAGCCCCCCTGTGGGGGCTTTTTTTCTGTCTGGTGCAAAAAATCACCCGACCATCCGGAGTCTCACGTCCGGAATGGATCGGGTGAACTGACGGGGTGGAGATGGCGGGCCCTTTTGGGCTCCGACTTTTTTTGTGAGGTTTGGGAGACCGAGTGACGAGAGATATTGAGCAGGATTCCCGCGGCCAACATACACATAAGCAGAGAAGAGCCCCCGTAACTGATAAAAGGAAGCGGGACCCCTGTAACTGGCAACATAGCGGTTACCACTCCCAAGTTAAAGAGGGTCTGCAGAGAAAACATGGTGACGATTCCGATCCCCAGCAACATCCCAAATAAATCTGGGGCTTGAAGTGCGATACGAATCCCCCGGATCACAAAGGCGATGTAAAGAAGGATCAGAAGGGTTCCGCCAATAAATCCTAGTTCTTCGGCAATGATGGCGAAGATGAAATCTGTTTGCGACATCGGTAGATAGGCCAGTTTTTGAATACTGTTGCCCAGTCCTTTTCCCAGAAGACCTCCCGGACCGATGGCAAAGAGGGACTGAATCGTTTGGAATCCATCTCCCGACGGGTCTTTCCAGGGATCTCGGAAAATGAGCAGGCGCATCACCCGATAATCTTCAGAGGTCATGAGCCACACGAAAAAGGGAATTCCCGTTGCTCCCAGAAGGAGCAGATGTTTGAGACGGGCTCCGGCACAGAAGATGATGGTTAGGCAGGATCCGAGTAGAATCACTGTGCTGCTGAAATGGGGTTCCAACACGATCAGCCCGCAGAAAAGTCCCAGTACAATCAAGGGCGGAAGCAACCCTTGTTTGAAGAGATGAAGACTCCCCTGTTTTTTCACCATAATCGATGCAGTGTAGATGATCGCGCCCAGTTTGGCCAATTCTGAGGGTTGAAAACCGATTGAACCCAACTGGATCCAACGGGTAGCCCCATTAAAATTCACTCCCAATCCGGGAATGAAGACCAGCACTAGCAAAATCAGACTTCCCAACAGGATAGAGCCCACATGCTTTCGATAGAAGGTGTAGGGAACATTGGAAATAACGAAAAAGAGGAGAATCGATCCCAATGCCCACATCAGTTGGCGTTTAAAATAGTGGTAACTATCTCCGTGCTGGACCCATCCGTCATAGTAACTGGCACTGAAGACCATCACCAGTCCAAAACCGGTCAGCAGAAAAATGATGAACATCATCCAGAAATCAGGTTTGCCGCGTGACATAACGATCTCCTTCGTTCAAGATATGTAGGGGCGGCCCTGTAAATAGGGGGTAGCAGTACTCAATGCATCTGAAGTTCGGTATACTGTTGGTGAAACCTTTATCAATGGCGGGTGTTGGCAAATGAAGCCGAGTCGAATGATCCGACAGTTGGATTACCCATTAATTTTCTTGATTCTAGTCTTGGCCGCCATTAGCATTGTTGCCATTTCCGGTGCCACTCACTCTTTCAACCCCTCCTACGTGCAACAACAGCTCCTCTGGTACCTTTTAGGTATTCTACTCATGGGAGCGACACTCCTGTTTGATTACCGGGTTCTCATGCAAGGACGTTTCCTGTATGTACTGTACGGTTTGGGCGTTCTACTACTAATTCTGGTGATGATTCCAGGTGTGGGAGTGACGGTCAAAGGAGCGCAAAAATGGATCCGGCTCGGTGGCTTTCAGTTTCAGCCGTCGGAATTGATGAAATTGATCTTGATTCTGGTTCTGGCCAAAGTGATTGCAGAGATCAGACATCTTCCCCTCCGGGATTGGCGGAAGATCGGGCAGATCATCGGCCTGTTTATTCCGCCTTTCCTTCTGACACTGAAAGAACCCGACCTTGGGATGGCATTGGTTTTTGTCGGGATCTTGGTCAGTATTTTGTTGGCAGGGGGATTGGATTGGCGCATTATGTTGATGGGTTTGACGGCAGTGGTCATTCTGGTCGCAGGTGTGGTTCTCCTGTATATGACAGAAAGCCCCCTGCTCGCCAAAGTTTTAGAACCTCATCAGATTCAACGGATCGAGACCTTTGCCAATCCTTCATCAGATCCCACCGGGGCTGGATACCAGCTGACCCAGTCGATGATCGCTGTCGGTTCGGGTCAATTAGATGGGAAAGGATTTCAACAAGGCACCCAGACCCAGGGGAATTGGATTCCCGAACCCCACAATGATTTTATCTTTGCCGCTTTTGCCGAGGAGTTTGGTTTTATCGGAGGCAGCATTCTGCTCTGCATATTTATTTTCCTGGTCTACCGAACCATCCGGATCGGTATCCACTGCGAGCATCGGTTCGGTGCCTATATTGTTGCCGGTGTGGCCGGGATGACGGTGTTTCAAGTGTTTCAAAATATCGGGATGAACGCTGGGATGTTACCTATCACGGGTCTGCCCCTTCCCTTCATCAGCTACGGTGGAAGTTCCTTGATCACGCAAATGGTGGCCATGGGACTGGTTCTCAATATCGGGATGCGCAAGGAAGGGGAGTTCCTGTTCATGGACTGACCCATCTCTCGAGTCGGAGAGAATTCGGAAACCACGAAAGTCGATTCCGAAAAAACTCAGAAGGTGGACCCGACTGCCGATTAATTGCCAGCTATAACCCTTCTGTCCTTCGTCCATACTGAAGGCAGGGGGTGAAATGGATGCCACAAGTGAAATGTAGTGTGGCCAATTGTTTCTTTTGGACTGCCGGGAATAATTGCGGTGCTGATGCCATCATGGTAGAAGTAAACCAACATTCCAACCGAACTTATCGGGAGGAGATCGGCGGGGAGTTTGTCGATTCCGTACATCAGGATTATACCGCCAATCAATCGGTGGACACTTGTTGTCATACGTTCCGGCCGAAAAAATCCCAGTAACCTCTGCTTGCAAAAAACACACCCGCCAGTCGAGGCGGGTGTTGGTGATTTAAGAGCCCTGTTCCACCTTTTTTCTGTTGAAGACGGCTTTCAATGTTGGTGGAGTCACCAGAGTGGTTACCAACACGATGATCACTGTGACGGTGAAGAGATCATTGGTGATCAATCCTCGGCTCAGTCCGATAGAGGCGACGATCAGGCCTACTTCTCCACGGGCGATCATGCCGGCTCCGATACCCAATGAGCTGTTCCAATTGAATCCGGCCAGCTTGGCTCCCAGTCCTGCTCCGATCACCTTGGTCAGGATGGCCACAAGGCTGAGGACCACCATCAGAATCAGGATATCCTTTGTCAGACCGCTCACGTCGGCGGTGACACCGATGCTGACGAAGAAGATGGGGACGAAGAAGGAGAAAGAGACAATCTCCACCCGTTCAAACAGTTCGGTCCGATATTTGGTCAGACTCAGCATCAAACCAGCAAAGTAGGAACCGACGATTCCGGCCAAACCGAACATTTCCGCCAAGTAGGCAAAGCTCAGAGCCGAGACGATTCCGAAAGCTAGCAATACTTCCGAGGTCATCAGTTTGGAAGACCAATGAAATAATCGTGGAAGAAGATAGCGCCCAATCACAATGATAAGGACGAAGAACAGAATGATTTTGGCGAGCAGAATCATGATGTCGACGAAACTGCCCCCGCCACCACCTGCGGTGAACCCGACCACCAATGAGAGGAGGATGATGCCCAGTACGTCATCCAGCACCGCTGCCCCTAGGATCGTGACCCCTTCTTTTGTTTGCAACTGACCCAATTCCCGCAGGGTTTGCACCGATATACTGACACTGGTAGCTACCAGTAGTGTACCGATGAAGATGGAGGTACTGGTACTGTAACCGAACATCAAGCCGACGGCAAAACCCATAACCAGCGGTAAAATCACTCCGCCGACTGCAACCAGGGAGGAACCGTAGGCTGTTTTTTTAAACTCTTCCACATCTGTTTCCAGACCGGCCAGAAACATGAGTAGGATGACACCCACATCTGCCAATTGCTTGATCAGCCCAGGATGATTAGGATCCACCACGATCCACCCGAGAATGGCTGGACCCAAAATAAGAGGGTTGTCCGATCTTTTTGCTGAAATGGCCTGCTAGTTTAACGGCGACCAGAATAATGACCAGTTCCAACAGGAAATGATAATCCTTCAGTTTTTCCATATCTACGAGTTTCTCGATCAGGTCCATTTCTTACCTCCTATTTGCTGTGTCCATCCTCATCTTATCAAAGATGGATTGGACGTTTCACTGATGTTTACAACTGGATATAGGTGTAATATCCTGTAGGCAAAGAGTGTATACGGAGGGAACGCAGATGGGGAAATCCAATGTCGGCCTCTGGATCGTGTTGCTGATGGGGGTGCTCATCGTGGGCGGACTCATTATGAATGTTGTGACGTCTTCCTGATTTTTGGAGCCAGATAAAAACAGCATAATCGGATATGGTATAATGATGATATCATGGAGATAAGAAGAGCTCTCGATGAGGGATGAGGGGGATCAGTTTGCTGGAACTTCTCTTTTATCGATATATTCCTGTTCTGGTGATGACCTGTTTGTTTGTGATGATCCCTATGGAAATGGAATATGGTACTCCCGCCGTGACGATCTCACTCCCTTACAAAGGGAAGAGAATCCACCCTAGAGAGATTTGTATTCGGTTGAGAAAAACCGAATTTTCCCACCAAAATCGGAATTGGTATCGCCAGCAGGCCTTGCGGTGTGATGATATACAGTATCGACTCAGAGCGATTTGGACTATACCCTGTCATTTTCAGGGGATTACATTTTAAAATCAAAGTTGGCACAGGAATGGCAGCCCCGACCTTTCAAAAAAAGGAGCTATGCAACTGATGAATATCCACATGTGGATGTTAGTGCTTATGTTGGCAGCATTTGGTCTGACGATCTGGGCACAATTTCGGGTGAAAGGCAGTTTTAGAAAGTGGGCTGAAGTACAGTCTTCATCAGGCCTTACCGGTTATGATACCGCTCGTCGCATTCTGGATGACAATGGTTTGTACGATGTGAAGGTGGAACCGATTTCTGGAGAGTTGTCTGACCATTACGATCCCATAGCCCGGACGTTGCGGCTGTCGGAGCCCGTCTATGGTTCCAGTTCCATCTCGGCTGTTTCCGTGGCTGCACATGAATGCGGTCAC
>CAUGKZ010000055.1 GCA_959600065.1 uncultured Kroppenstedtia sp.
CGGGATTGTGGGTGGTTTGCTCACCTTGGCCGCCTTTCTGGGGATCGGGCCCGTGGTGCTATCGTTGAACAAAATTTTGGCCGCCGGGGTGGAGACGATCGTCAATGCCGGTCTGCTCCCTTTGGCCAGTCTGATTGTCGAACCGGCGAAAGTGCTTTTCCTGAACAACGCCATCAACCATGGGGTATTGAGCCCCGTTGGAATCGAGCAGGCGGCGGACGCGGGGAAATCGATTCTGTTCCTGCTGGAATCCAACCCCGGCCCGGGGCTGGGGATTCTGCTAGCATTCACGATCTTTGGTCAAGGGTCGGCCAAACAGTCGGCTCCAGGTGCGGCTATCATCCAATTCTTAGGTGGTATTCATGAGATCTATTTCCCCTATATCCAGATGAAACCGGTTCTGATCCTGGCAGCTATCGGAGGCGGGATGGCGGGAGTCTTTACCTTTACTCTGTTCGATGCGGGGCTGGTGGCAGTCCCTTCGCCAGGGAGTATCGTCGCCCTGCTGATCATGACCCCGCGGGGTGGTTATGTCGGCGTGTTGGCAGGTGTCTTGGTGGCAACGGTGATCTCTTTCCTGATTTCCGCTCTGTTTTTGAAGCGGAGCTCCAGTGATGAAGAGGGAGATTTGAAAGAAGCAACCAAAAACATGGAAGCTATGAAAGGTAAAAAGAGCGTCGCCACCTCCGTATTGACATCGAATCAGTCGGTGCGCAAAATTGTGTTTGCCTGTGATGCGGGGATGGGTTCCAGTGCCATGGGAGCTTCGATCCTGAAAAAGAAAGTGAAAGAAGCCGGGCTGGATATCGAAGTGACCAACACTTCTATCAATCAATTGCCAAAGGATGCGGATGTGGTTGTCACCCATAAGAACTTGACCGATCGGGCCAAAGAAAAGCTTCCCAAGGCTAGTCACATCTCCGTAGAAAACTTCTTGAACAGCCCGGAATACGATGCATTGATTTCCCGGTTAAAAGAAGACTGAAGGTAATACCTATAGGCTGGTGAAGGCCATGAACTTTTCATCCAGAGAGCGTAATCTCATTCGTTTGCTGATGGAATCTGACCCGGTGTGGACTGTCAAAGAGTTGGCTGAAACCCTGGGGGTCAGCGAACGGACCATCCATCGGGATCTGGCGGGGGTGGAAGCCTCTTTGGACGGGATGGGTCTGATCCTGCGGAAGAAAACGGGGGTCGGCATCTCTTTGGAAGGAGATCCGGCGGGTCTGGAAGCACTTCGGTCCGCATTGGCGGAGCAACCGGAAACAGAGTTTACACCGGATGAGCGAAAAACCCTGTTGTTGTGTACTTTGCTTGTCACCTCGGAACCGATCAAGCTGTTTACTCTCGCCCGGGATCTTCATATCAGTTCCGCCACGGTCAGCCAAGATCTGTCCCAAGTCAAAGGCTGGCTGGAATCCTTTGCTTTGACACTCGTGAGAAAACGGGGTTGGGGCGTTCAGGTCACGGGAAAAGAGAAAGACCGAAGAGCGGCCATCCGTTCTCTGCTCGCCGAGCATTTTGATGAGGCGGAAATCTTGGGGATGTTGAAGCGATCTTTACAGCGTAAATCCGGGAATTACTCGGATCTCGTCAGGGAACGGTTGCTGGGGATGGTGGAACGGGAGAAACTGAGTACGGTGGAGGAAGCGGTGAAGGAGGAGATCGGTCATCTCCCCTATTCGCTGGCAGATAGCGCTTATATCGGGTTGGTGGTCCATCTGGCGCTGGCGGTGGAGCGGATTGAGCAGGGGGAGACACTCTCCTTCGGCTCCCATCTGCTCCATGAACTGCAGATGTCACGGGAATACGAGATCGCCGCCCGGATTGCGAGCCGGTTGGAATCTGAATTCCAACAGAAATTTCCGGAGTCCGAGGTGGCAAATCTCACGCTTCATCTGCGGGGTGCTAAACTGGGAAGCGATCGGCAAAATTGGTTGGAATCCGAGGTTGGGGCGACGGCGGTGGAGGAAGCCCGGGAACTGATTCGACGGGTGGAGCAAACCTTAAATGTGTCCCTCGCCGAAGATTCATCCCTGATGCAGGGACTGGCGGCCCATCTAGAACGGGCGGTTTACCGTATGAAATTGAAACTGCCGATCTACAACCCCTTGCTGTCCCGGATCGAACAGGATTACCCGGAAGTGTTTGCCGCCGTCAAACAAGCGATCCGTGGAGTGTTCCCCCAATATCAGGTTCCCCAAGAGGAGATCGGATACCTGGTGATGCATTTCGGATCCGCCCTTGCGCGGAAAAGACGGGGCCACTCCCTTCATGTCTTGGTCGTCTGTGCCAGCGGGATCGGAACTTCCAAGCTCCTGGTCAGTCAATTACAGGCGCAGTTTCCGGAAATCAGACGGATCCGGAACGCTTCCCTGTTTGAGCTGCAACAATGGGATGGGTCAGAATATGATTTGGTGATCTCCACGATCCCTCTGGAGTCGGATGAGGTGGATGTCCTGCGGGTTCATCCCTATCTGACCGAGGAGGATGTGGCTAAAATCCGGTCTTACCTGGATGAACGCATGTGGCATTTTACTGGGGAGGCGTCCCGGGAGCAGGTGGCGGAAGGAAAGAGCGGACAGCAGACGGTGGATCAGCTGGAAAATATCCAATGTCTGATCCAGAGCACCCTGGAGTTGGTGAAGGGATTCTCCCTCTCCTCACTGCCTGCGGAACCCCTGGAGAGCCTGTTGGCACGGGTCTGCGGGGAGCTGGAGAAATCCGGGGTACTCCGGGATCGGAACCTTGTGGTGGACCGGTTGTTGGAACGGGCGGAGGATGGGGGACTGGGGATTCCCGGGACGTCTATGGCTCTCTTCCATACCCGAAGCGAGGAGATTCTCCGCCCTTCCTTTACCATGTATCATTTGACCGATTCGATGCCGGTGGAAGGGATGGATGGGAACCCCATGGGGATGGACCATCTGCTAATCCTGCTGGCACCGGAGGAGATCCGGAAGGTCGTGTCGGATCTGTTGAGTCGAATCAGTGTACTGATCATTGAAAGCCCACAAAGTCTGGCTGTCTTTCAGTCCAAGGATGAAGAGCAGATCCGTGATTATCTCACAGAGCATCTCAACCGTTATATTTATGATCAGATTGAAGAACAAAGGAGCGTATGACGATGAGCCACTCAATCTTGACAGAAGAGATGGTCCAATTGAATGCAGAAGCGAAGAACAAGGAGGAGGCGATTCGTCTGGTGGGACAGTTGCTCGTGGATCAGGGCTGTGTAGAACCCACTTATATTGACCGGATGCTGGAACGGGAACAGTCTCTGACCACCTATATCGGAAATTCCGTTGCGATTCCCCACGGGACTGAAGAGGGGAAAGAGAATATCCTGCGTTCTGGGATCTCCATTCTCCAGGTTCCCAAGGGCGTCGACTTCGGAGAGGGACAGACGGCGAAAATTCTCATCGGCATCGCCGGAAAGGGAGACGAGCACATGGAGATTCTCTCCAAAATCGCCCTGGTCTGCACTGAAGAGGAAAACGTGGACAAAATGGTTCACGCTCAATCCAAAGCGGAACTCCTATCCCTCTTCGACGAGGTGAATTGATCATGCGGGCGGTTCATTTTGGTGCAGGCAATATCGGGAGAGGGTTTGTCGGGGCTTTGTTGAGCCGGTCGGGATACGAAGTTTGTTTCGTCGATATTCAGCCATCCCTGGTGGATGCACTCCGGGAGCGAGGAGCCTACACAGTTCGCCTGCTGGGGGATGTGGAAGAGAAGATCGACGTGAACCATGTGACGGCTCTCAACAGTAAAACCGAACCGGAACGAGTGATCGAAGCGATCGCCGGGGCGGATGTGGTGACCACGGCAGTGGGTCCCAATGTGCTGAAGGGGGTGGCCCCGCTTCTAGCTGATGGGTTGCGCCTACGCCTTCAAAAGGGGGGCCATCCTCTGAACGTGATCGCCTGTGAGAATATGTTGGGTGGATCCAGTCTTTTGAAAACCTTGGTCACCGCTGAGATGACAGATGAGGAGCGGCAGGAAATGGATTCCAGGATCGGCTTTCCTGATGCGGCTGTCGACCGGATTGTACCGGAACAAAAGGGATCCGATCTGCTGGAAGTGGCAGTGGAGCCCTATTATGAATGGGTCGTTGACCTGCGCGGAGCGAAAGGTGACGTCCCCTCCATCGAAGGGGTGACCTATGTGGAGGGGCTTGCGCCCTACATCGAACGGAAACTGTTTACGGTGAATACGGGCCATGCGGTCTGTGCTTATCTGGGTTATCTTCGGGGATATGCCACAGTCCAGGAAGCGATCGCCGATTCCACGGTGCGGGAAACCGTCCGCGGTGTGTTGAAGGAGACCGGTCAACTCCTCGTGCAAAAATACGGATTTGACCCGAAAGATCACCGGAAATACATCGAAGACATTCTGATGCGATTCCAAAATCCTCATCTGATCGATCCGGTGAACCGGGTCGGCCGCTCTCCGATTCGGAAGTTGGGTCGGGAAGACCGCTTGCTGGGACCTGCTCTCCAGATCCTGGAGCGTGGGACCTCGCCAGACCATCTCGCTATCGGCATCGCCGCCGCCCTCCGATTTGCCGATGCGGCGGATCCGGAAGCGGTGGAGTTGCAACAGCTCATCAAAGAAGGGGGAGTGACCGGAGCGCTGGAAAAGATCGCTGAGATTTCTCCGGATCATCCCTTGGTACGACAGGTGCAGGAACAATATCAGAAGCTCAAGCCAGAGGCGTGAACCGATCATCCGCTGACAATTTAAAGATGTATTGCAAAGAAAAAGAAGCCAGCAACGGGCTTCTTTTTCTTTGCATGTCAATCCTCGTCATCTCCACCAAAAAAGTCTCCCATGTCACCCATCAATTCGCCGCCGTCAGGGAGGCCAAAATCAGTAGCTTCTTCAATCGTTTCAGAGAGACCGTCCAAGCCCCCATCCGCCAATTCAGAGAGGACCATACCGCCTAAAATTCCAGCAGCGAAACCTCCGACCATGCCTCCCCAATTAGGCCCACTTTTGGCGGCATGACTCTGCATGGATGGATGTGGCATAGAGGAAGGATTGTTGACCATCTCTGTGAGCACTTCCCGCAGATACTCTTGCAGATGGGTTTCATCATCCAAAAGCTCGTTTTCGAGGAAGAGCTCTCTGCGTGCCTCCTGCTTGCCAAATCCGGTGAACACATCTACTTCCAGGAGAAGCCGGAGCCCGGAGTCCTCCAAAGCAGCGATAAATTCCACTTCCTCTACCTGTCCTTGGAGAAAATCCGTCGGAAACAATTCGAATTCTTGGGTCTGTCCGGTGAAAGAGCGGGAATCATGTTTTTCCCGGAATCCGAGTCGAGAGAAGATATCTAGCACTTTCTGCAAGGGCTGGGGCGGATGGATCCGGATGATGTCGTGATCGAGATGATCGACACCAGCGGCAATATCCAAGCGGGTATCCAGGGTGTAGAAGACGTTGTTTCCTGAGATGGGCAGATCTTCTGGCAGTCTGTACTGGAAAGGAAAGCTACGACGTTCGGCGGATTGTACCGTAAAAGCTTGTTGGAAAGGGAAGCTTTGGATGGTTTGGGACAGGGTCTTCTCCTTTACACGGACACTGATCTTCAGATCGACTTGGATCTGGTTGATCTGCTGATCGACGGTTCCCCCCTGGATCTGGAGTTCCCCCTTCATCTCTTCACCTGGAAGATAATCTTCCTTCTCCAGGACCAGGTCTACTTTGGCTCCGCCTTTACCCAGTTTGGCCATCAGATTTTTTATCAAGGCACACCCTCCCATAAAGTTGAGTTCTTTGGTGACTAGCTCAATATACCCAATTCCGGGGGAAAAGGCATCGTGCTGTAGTCAAAATAGTGAATTGGACATAGGCGAAGGATGCCCTTTGTCGGACTGAGGGAGGAAAGGTTGGCGAATGGGCAGTATGAATGGAGAGTACTTTGTAGTATCATAGACAATGATTATGGCGACAGAAGTTAGTGATTGTGCTACGGATTCAGTATTCTGAAAAATGATGAGAGTGTGAATAGGATGAGTAAGTTACAGATCCAACGGATACAGCAAGGGGAAGTGGACGCTCTTCAGTTCAAATTTAATTTCTTTGGCAGTGGCTTTCGCATCTGGGTCTATCATGTGGATGGGCTGTTGTTGGAAACTGGACCGCAACGATTTCGAAAAGAAGTGAAGCAGTTTGCGGAAGAGATGCAACCTCAGTTCATTGCTCTCACTCATTTCCATGAGGACCACAGCGGCAATGCAGGCCTTTTGTCAGGTCAGGGTCGGATTCCGATCTGGATGGGAAAACGGACCGCAGAGATTTTGTCCAATCCACCTCGGATTCCCTTTTATCGGAGACGGATTTGGGGTTCGATCGATCCGGTTCCAGGGGAAGTACGGGATGTGATTGAGACGGATCGGTTTCGCTTTCGCGCGGTTCCGACTCCGGGTCATGCGGAGGATCACATCGCTTGGGTGGAAGAAGAGCAAGGCTGGGCCTTTACTGGGGATCTGTTTCTTGGCACCCGCTTGAATTATGGGCTGCGGGAAGAATCCCTGGCAGAGATGTCAAACTCGATCCGGCGCTTGTTGACATTTCCGATTCGGAGGGTGTTTTGTTCCCATGCCGGGATCGTCCCAGAGGGAGTGAAGTCCCTAGAAAAGAAACTGGATTTTTTGGATTGGCTTCGTGAAGAGACCCTGGGTCTGCACCGACAAGGCGCCCGCCCCAAGGAGATCGCTTCCCGGCTGTTGAAAAAACAACCGGGAGTCGTCTGGTTTTCTGCAGGGGAATTGTCACCGGTTCATCTGATTCGTAGGATTCTCCAGGAAGAAGGAGTCTGAATCAAGCGGAGTGTGGCTCGGTGCCTCCGTCGGTTTCCATATCCATCATTTTGCGATCGTATATTTTGAAAAAGGGCAGATAGATACAAAAAGAGATGGCGATATTGATCAGCACCAGCAGAATGGCTCTCCAATCTCCCCCGGTTGCCAAATAGGCACCGATCGGGGCGGGTAAGGTCCAAGGGGGCTGGATGAAGGTGGGGGTGACCCAACCGATGGCCGTAACCACATAGGATAGAGTTGCGGTGATCAGAGGCGTGATCACAAAGGGAATGATCATGATCGGGTTTAAGACGATGGGTACACCGAAAATCACCGGTTCATTGATGTTGAAGATTCCCGGAACGAGACAAGCTCTGGAGAGGGTCTTGGAGTATTTTGATTTGGAGAATAGCAACATCGCCAGTAACAAGCCCAGCGTTGCACCTGAGCCTCCAATCCAGATAAACCACTGGTAAAAGGTTTCCGGAGCGATATGGGGGATATGGGAGGCGCCGGAGGCGACTGCGTCGGCGTTATTGAAGAGATATACCTCCCATACCGGACGCGCGACGGTGCCGACAACAGAGACTCCGTGAATCCCAAAGGCCCAAAAGAAAGTGATCAGAAAAACGGGAATCCAGACACCGACAATACTGTCCCCTGCCTTTACCAAGGGGGCGACGGCTTTGTCCACGATCTGATGCAGGTCGATGTCTAAAACCACAGTGATCAAAGACATGAGGAGAACCACCAATGCCACGGGAATCAGCGCTTCAAAGGAACGAGATACCGAGGCAGGAACTTGTGCTGGCATTCTGATCGTCAGTTTGCTCCCTTTGCAAAAGCGCAGGATCTCTACAGACAGGATGGAGACCAACATTGCTACAAACAGGCCGTGTCCCCCCAGGTTATCCATAGGGAGTACAAATCCCAGATCTTTGATCAGTTGGGGTGTGATGGTCAAAAGCAAGGCCGCCACTGCGGTCTGTGCTCCTGACAGGGGATCCAGCTCATAACTTTTGGCGAGATTGTATCCGACTCCGAATGCGATATACAGGGACATGATAAACATGGTTACTCGGTAGGGGATCAAGATCTCGTCTACATGTGCAGCGGCCCATTGGGAAATGAAGGAATCCTCTGGCAGTGGAGGAAAGGCGATGATCAGGAAAAAACTGCCGACAATAATAAAGGGAAGTGCCGAAATCACTCCATCTCGAATCGCCTGCAGATGGCGTTGTTCCGACAGTCTGGCCATCGGTCCAGACAATTTTTTATCCAAAAACGAGACGAAACCATTCATAGAGGCTCACCCTCTCTTTCAAGATGTGTCTGAAGACAGGCGTGTTGATTAGCGATAT
>CAUGKZ010000056.1 GCA_959600065.1 uncultured Kroppenstedtia sp.
TGGTGGGGCGGCTCCGATCTCTTGCAAAGAGCGCAAAGGCGAATCAAATCCCCACGCCCATCTGTGATTTTCCCAATGTTCGCTGAAGGGGCACTATCTACCCCACCGAGTATCGAAATAGAAACAAATGATCGTTGAAATCACCCCAAGCGAAAACCTATAGCGATCAACAACAAAAAAAAGCCCAATTCCTTCATTGAAGTGGGCCTTTTCATATCCAGGGTCATCTTTGGTTATGCTTCTTTTTTGTCAAAGGCGGATCCGATCCCTGCACCTAAGGAAATTCCCAGTGCAAGTCCAAGGGCTGTGGAGTCTATCGCTTGTCCAAATATCAGGCCAAAAGCCACACCAAAAGTCATCCCCATCGCAACACCATTCATTTTCTTGCCCCTGTTTTCGTTTTTCTCTTGATCGATGAGGTTCACCTCCTCTACTTGACTTGAACCCTACATCCGTCCGATCGAATCGATAGCATTCTATCCAGCGTAGAATAGATGGAGTTCCACGTCAATCGTTGAATGGAGATCAATGAAAGGAGATCACAGTTGAAACCTCAGAGGCACCAGATCCAGACGTTTTCTTTAAATCGGAAAGTTTTCAGGGGAGGTAACTCGATGTTTTTATCCCCTGTCGGTGATGATATTTTTCCCATTGTTCGTCGGCTTCTGCCTTTGTATAATTGATCTAGTATGCAGATCTCATAACTATATAAAGGAGGCGAGTCTGGGTGGCTTTTTCCAAAAATATATCGAAGGAATTGATCCTCATCCTGGCAGGGTCTTTTATTTTTGCCTTGGGAATCAACTATTTTGCCATTCCCAATAAGTTGGCCGGAGGGGGGATCGCCGGGGTCACCATTATCACTTATTATTTATTTGCATGGTCACCGGGACTGGTCAACCTAGCATTAAATATTCCTTTGTTCTTTCTCGGTTTTAAAGTGTTGGATCAGCGAACCATGATTTACACGATTCTCGGGACGACCGCCTCTTCCTTTTTCCTGACCATCACCGAATCATGGGGCGCCCCGATTTCTGGGGATCCTCTCTTAGCCTCTCTCTATGCGGGGGTTTTCGTCGGAGTCGGTCTGGGACTGGTGTTTCGTGCCGGAGGTACCACAGGAGGTGCCTCCATTCTGGCGCAGCTGGGACACAAATACCTAGGGTGGAGTATCGGCCGTTCCTTGTTGGCCATCGATCTGCTGGTGTTGATGGGGGCCTATTTTGTAATCGGTCGCGAAAAGGTGATGTACACCCTCGTCGCTGTCTTCATCGGCGCCCGGGTGGTGGATTTCGTCATCGAGGGGATGGATGCGCGAAAAGCGGTCACCATCATCTCCTATTCCGCTGTGACGATCTCCGATCGGATCACCCACGAACTGGAGCGAGGAGTTACTCTTCTCAAGGGACGGGGCGGCTATACCGGGACAGATAAAGAAGTTCTGTACATTGTTATCAATCGCCAGGAACTGCCTCGGTTAAAACAGTTGGTTCATCAAGTAGACTCCTCTGCCTTTCTGGTGGTCCATGATGTCCGGGATGTTTTGGGAGAAGGATTTACATTTGAACGGACTCATTCTTAGACCTTCGTTGGATCGATGTAGAGCCTGCTATAAATAAACCCAGGGTTCCGGGAACATGCGGAACCCTGGGTTTATTTGATCCTTGACGCTATTTATAAAGCGGGTTTAGCTCCGCCATTTAATTGGTCGAAATCCAAACGATTTACAGGTTGAAAACCTCTCGTCTCCAAAAAATTCATCTGATGCGGAAAAGAGGCGATCCCATCGAGGCAGTCGACACTTTCCAAGGGAATGGGAGCCAACTCCGATCGGGTGATCCGTACCGACAGGATGGTCTCTTTCATTTTTCGTCCTGTCCCTTGAGCCAAAAATTCTTCCTCCACATGGATCAACACCTGTTCCATTGGGATCAGGGCGAAAAGCTCCCGTGCAATCCGCAGGACACAACTGCAAACAAAATCCTGGTAAATATGATTCTTTAGCGTCTGAGTCATCTCGTTCATGGATACATTTCCCTTCGCAGTCAGTCTCTTTTCCGTATCCGGGACCACCTTTTCAAATGGGACGTGGAGAACCACCTCCGTTCGATCGGTGCCCATCGCCAGAGTCAGACTGGAACCGAGATCGATGATCTCTTCGAAGGGAGCCTCCCTTCGCACCACTTCCGTATAAGCCTGGAGATCCCCCGTCAATACCCTTTTGGCCAGCTCCGTTCGATCTTGCCACTCCTGCAAATCCAGTTGATCCCGGTGCCGAGCCTCCACCACTTTCCTCTCCAATTCTTTCCTTTTCTTATCCTCTTTCCTAAACAATCGATCCCAAGAGGATGGCTCGTAATTATCCAGATCAATTGCAGCCCCGCGCTCATGGGGACCGGGAAGACCCGCTTCAAAAGGGGGAAGCTTTACGGCTTCCGCCTGCCAATCGATGGGTTCCGTACATTCCATATGAACCGTCTTGAGTAGCTCCATCCGGTTTTCAAATTCCTTCACTTCCAACCGATTACGCTCTTTCTCTGACTGTGTTTCGTTGATCAGATCGTGGATTTCAGCTCGTTGTTGGCGGGAACTGCGGGCTCTTCGGAAGCTCAATCGCGGCTCATCATGCAGTCCCGCCTCCAGATGGGTAGCCCTTGTTGTGTCTGCCACCCCATCGATCCCCGGACGAAGAACCGAATTTCCATCAATGACACTTAAACCTCTTTGACTGATCTTGAGTCTGACTCTCTGGCCGAGACCGAAATTCTTCCGAAAACCAAACCCCATTCTTGTCCCCTCCTTCATAAGTATTTATTCGCATCCAACATCCGTTTTTAGACCTTTTTGCGTATTTTCCCATCACTCTGACGGAACCGCGGGCCCACTGATGCATCTCTCATCCCGGAGTGAGACGTGAAAAAACCCCTTACCGATCGGGATCAGGGGTTTAGGAGCGGCGGGGAACCTCCCCACGCCTGTCGAGTTTATTCACAATCCCATCCAAACTTTCTTGTGGGGTCAAGCGGTGGGGATCCAGGATCAAAGTTGGTCTAGATGGCTCAAAAAAATGGAAATATTCCTGATTGCGCTCGTACTTACCTGTGTCATCTCGGCTCAGGCGAACCTGAAGAGGACAAGTCAATAGGATTTCCCAAAAGTTGGGGATCTCACTTCCTCAACAGATTCCTCCATTGACGGTATCTTCCCACACCGGCTATCACCACTGACGTTTCACACTGAAAAATCTTTTCGCTAAAACACTAGATTCTCTATCTTCAGTTACTGCTTTTCCTGCTAGGTGGATGCCTGGGGCTTGATGATGGACGGAGACAAGGTATCGCTGTCCAACCGAAACAGACGGTGGTTCATGGATCGAAAGTGTTCTTCCAGCCTTCTGGCAAGGGTCGTTTTCCCTGTTCGCGAATGACCCGTCAGCCAAATCACCCAGTTTTGAATCCGATGTTATCCTCATCCTATGACGGTGTGCCGAAAATGCCTGCGCAGTCCACGAAAAGAAGGAGGGACATCTCCCTCCTTCTTCTCCAGATATCCAATTCCTTGCACTCACAGTTAGTCTGTGATCTCATGCACCTGTCACCAGCGGACCGGCTCTCCGACCCGAAGGGTGAACACCGATTCAATCCGTCCCACAGTGTCGCCCTTGGCATTTTTCACTTCTGGGCGGGTATAAGCGGACAACTGATCCAACTCACCAGTATCCTTTCCAATCCCCAGCTGACGAAGAATTTCATTGACTGCTTCATAAAGAACCCGTTCCGCCCCATCCTCCACTTTGACAGCAATCCCGAGTCCCTCTTTCCGGTCGGCGACGCAGTAGACGGCTTCCGCTCCCTGTTTTCCCAACAACCGGCCATTAAAAGCTTTCATCAAATCTGTACAGTAACGGTTTTTTCCGCCAACCATTTCCGGATACTGAACCATCGCATCGGTCACTTGTTCCATCGCCTGGCATCGGGAGAGATCTTCTTCACGGGAGGGATCCGCCAATCGCGCATAGATGGCAGCGAGACGATCCAAAGGCAATCGATAGGCCGGGACACCGCAACCATCCACTGCAGCTACCATCTGATTCGCCGCCATGTCGGACAGGCAGGCGATCTCCTGCAAAATCCTCTGCTGTACCGGATGGTCTCCCTGGGAATAACCGACGGGATCCTCTCCCAGATGAACAGCAGTCACCATCATTCCCGCATGTTTTCCCGAACAGTTGTTATGAAGGGGAGTGGGAGATTCCCCCTGTCGGATCAACTCATGATAGCTCTCCTGATCTCGCGGTGGGTGAGTTCCACATTCCAGGTCCTCCTCTGACAATCCAGCAGCCTGTAAAATTGCGGCTACCCGTTGTCGATGGACTTCCTCCCCATTGTGGGAAGCACAACATAAAGCCAGATCTGCCCCTTCTAAGTTAAATCGATGTGCCGCCCCCGAGGTCACCACCGGCAAGGCCTGCACCGGTTTTAAAGCCGACCTGGCAAAAGTGGGACGGAAGGCATCCCCCAAGTGCCATAGCAACTTCCCTGAGTGATCCACCACTGCCGCGTGAATCCGGTGTGTACTTTCCAGCCATTCTCCCCGATATAGACGAACCCCATCCACCATCACAATTCCCCTCTCGAATAATGATGAAAATAGTCCCACTACCAGCTTAACGGAGGATCGTCCATTCGTCACTGGGTGGTGAAGAGGAAGTAAAAAAAAAGCGGGTTCTTTTGTGGTACAATTCATTATATCCCACAGCTTTTCAACTTTTTTCTTGAAAAAAGGCATCGAGACCCTGCGGCTTTTTTGGGTGTCTCGATGTCCGCGACAATGACAACCAACCATTTTCTAAGGTTTAGCCCTGAAAGGACGGCAACGAATCATGTATTATACTTCCGTATTGGACAACTATCCCCTCTGGGCCGCATTGACAGCCATCACACTGGCCCAATGTTTGAAAGTACCCTGGAATTTCACTGTCACCCGCAGATGGGATTGGACTTGGGTTTTTAATACCGGTGGCATGCCCAGCGGCCACACAGCCGCCGTCACCTCTCTCGCCACCGCCATCGGGCTCTGGGAGGGATGGGGTTCCCCTTTGTTTGCAGTCACCACCGTTCTTGCGATTATTGTAATGTACGATGCCACCGGTGTCCGCCGGCAAGCAGGGATGCAAGCACAAGTCCTCAATCGGTTGGCCCAAGATTTCACACAGATGATGGAGGAGATCCGCCATATCAAATATAAGTCCCGCCACGAGACAGGCGTGAAGTTGAAGGAGATCCTGGGACATCAACCTATTGAGGTGTTTTTCGGTGCCTGGTTTGGAATGGGTGTCGCCTTGATCCTGTACGGATTATGGATCCGATGAATCAACTTATCTCCTTCAAAGAAAACGGGACATAAAAATTTCATCTACATATTCTCCATTGAGAATCCCCTGTCGACGACGATTCCCCTCCAGACGGAATCCGTATTTGCGATATAGGCGGATCGCCCGCTCGTTGTTGGACCAGACGTCCAGGTTGATTTTTTCCAAGTCGTTGGCTTGGGCCCAGTCGATCGTATACTCCATCAACTTTTTTCCCAAACCCATCCCACGATATCCTGGGATGAGCCAGGTACGAAAGGTTGCCGTATGGTCACTGACGCCTCGGGAGCCTTTTCTCAACTGGGCAGTCCCTGCAATGATCCCATCCACCTTCACCACGGCGTACATACCACCGGCATCCTGAATCTGTTTGATCTCTTCTTTCTGTCCCTGGGAATCCGGCAAAGAATCCGGTGTTTCATCCAAGTAGACCCTTTCTCGGATCACCCGGGCCAGCCGTTGTCGCAACTCGGGTGCATCCTCCTCCCCTCTGGCTTGACGAATCACCACCCTCCGTTTGTTCACCTGAAATGTTCGTTTCTCCTGAAATGAAGCGACTGGCATCTGTATCATGTATCTATCTCCCCTCAAATGATTGCTTACCCACCGTTGCGATCCTAGCTCAAGGGAGGTGTTAAAATGCAACGGATTGTGTCCATTTGTCCGAGCAACACTGAAATATTATGGGCACTCGGTCTCGGCAAAAATATCGTCGGTGTGGATGATTACTCCGATTGGCCCGAGCCGGTACAACGATTGCCCCGGTTGGGCCCGGATCTTCAGATCGACATGGATCAACTTCAATCCCTGCAGCCGGATTGGGTGCTGGCATCTCTCAGTGTTCCCGGAATGGAAAAAAACATTGATTCTCTGCAACGAATCGGCATTCCCTTCATCGTGTTACACGCTGGTGGATTGGAGGATATCCCGCAAGATTTTATCCGCGTGGCCCGGCAGGCACAGATAGAAAAAAGAGGCAAGGAACTCGCTGAAGCTTTCCATACCAAACTGGAATCGATTCGCTCCCGGATTCCCCGGGATCGCCCCTCCCCTCGCCTCTATTGGGAATGGTGGCCCAAACCGGTGTTTACACCCGCCAAAGAAAACTGGCTGACAGATGTCAGCCAGGTCGTGGGTGCGGTCAATGTGTTTGCAGATGAAGAAGGGCAGAACGTCCGCACAGACTGGCAGAGCGTAGCCGCCAGAGAGCCTGATTACACCCTAGCAGTCTGGACCGGAGTTCCCATCGAACGGGTCCGCAAAGAGAAAATTACTCACCGACAGGAGTGGAAGGGGCTCCCCTTTGCCCAGGAAGACCGAGTTCATATCCTGGAAGAAGGATGGTACTGCCGACCCTCTCACCGCATCTTAACCGGAATTGAACACCTGGCTCACCTCTTGTACCCAGACCTCTTCGCCCCGCCGGACCCTGACCACCCACTTTGAAGAATTTCCGACCCAACCAAAAACCGCGCTTCCCTTGAAGGAAACGCGGTTTTTGGTTGTTCCACACTAAAACATGCGATACCCTTTTTTCCTTAAATACCGGATCGTCAAACCTCCGCCGACACTGCCGAGCAATCCCACGGTCCGCATCAGATAGTCTCCACTCTTCAGGTGAAAAGTGAACAGATAGTATCCCAAAAGCCCCAGGTACAGGATGAAAGGTAGCCAGGTGGTTTTTAAGATCATATTCAATATAAAGGAAATCCCAAACCCCAGGAACCCGAACAAGGGGACCCCGATGATATATTGGGGCAGGCTCATCACAGTCATCGCCTCCGCTAACCTCATCGTCACGTATTCGCGACTGATTCTCTGGACATTTTAACACAGATCCAACCTCCATGCGACGAAGTGGTGAACAAGATGTGGCAGTCCGCCAACAATAGGCCACTTCCGTTTGCTACAGGAAAACCCATTGGATACAATGAGAAGTGGAAACCAGAGACAAGGAGGACTGTCAGATGCGTCCACAAAGCGGAGGAAGACCTCCGATGAGTCGTCCCGGCCAAGCTGCCGGTGAAACCGCCCCCAGCGGTCAGAAGAAAAAACTGCCGACCCAATTTGTCAACTTTGTTTTCTTTAAAGTAGATCCTGCTTGGCGCCGTTTGAGCTCCGAAGAGCAGGAAGAGGGAAAACAAGAATTCGCTTCCGTTGTGAAGGAATACCAAGACAACGGAGTTATGGTTCACTCTTATTCCATGGTTGGGATTCGATCCGACGCTGATTTCATGTTATGGCGGATCGCCAAAACTGTGGAGCAGTTCCAAGAAATGATGACCCGGCTCCTTCACACTGGGCTCGGTAAATATCTCCAGATCACCTATTCCTACCTCTCCTTCACCAAACGGAGCATGTATGTGGATAAAATGGATCCGGAGCACCAAAATCCCCGGATGTACATCATTCCCGGAATGAAGAAATATCTTTTTATTTACCCCTTCATCAAAACCCGGGACTGGTACCAGTTGTCGTATCCAGCCCGCCAAGGGATGATGGACGAACACATTCAAGTGGGAAGCAAATATCCCTCGGTGAAGCTGAACACAACCTATAGTTTCGGCATTGACGACCAGGAGTTTGTGGTCGCCTTCGAAACCGACGAGGTCACCGATTTTTCTCTGCTCGTGCAGGATCTTCGCGAGACAGATGCCTGCCGCTACACCCTCCGGGATGTGCCCATGTTCACATGTATCCATCACTCGGAGA
>CAUGKZ010000057.1 GCA_959600065.1 uncultured Kroppenstedtia sp.
AAAAGCACGGGGCTGAATGAGCAAAAAAGCCGCCGATCCAGGCGGCTTTTTGTTGTTGTCGAGAAAAAACCTGAACAGATGGAAGAAGCATCTTTCGACACTCGCCAGAGTTGGGTTTGGATCCGAATTCGACAGCACCATGAAAGGGGAAATCTCAGCATATTCACCATACTTTTTGGAGTTGCACTCTCTGTTATAATGAGATGAATCGATCTGAGAGTGGGAGTTGAGTTTTCATTGGGGAGTGTTCGGAGATACATTCAATTTGTTCGCCCTTACCGTAAGCAGATTGTGGCAACCATGGTGGTGGGCGTGCTGAAATTCGGCATTCCTCTGTTGTTGCCTCTAATTCTGAAATACGTGGTAGATGACATTTTAATGACAAATGCACCTGTGGAAGAAAAACTGAACCATCTTCTGTGGATTCTCGGGGGTGCTTTGTTTGTTTTTACGGTGCTGAGGTGGCCGATAGAGTACTACCGTCAGTATTTTGCCCAGTGGTCGGCAAGCCGGGTCCTGTTCGATATCCGCAACCGGCTGTTTGAACATATCCAGAAATTGTCGCTTCGCTACTATAACAACCGGAAAGTGGGGCAAATCATCTCCCGAGTGATCAACGATGTGGAGCAGACGAAGGAATTCGTCGTCACGGGGATGATGAACATTTGGCTCGATTTGATCACCTTGCTGATCGCAGTGGGGATTATGTTGTGGATGGATCCCTGGATGACTCTGGTCTCTTTGTCCGTCTTCCCTCTCTATGGTGTGGCGGTCAAATACTTTTACCAGGGGTTGAGAAGCCTCACGCGGGAACGTTCCCAAGCCTTGGCGGAGATGCAGGGCCATCTTCACGAACGAATTCAGGGGATTTCCGTAATTCGAGCCTTCAATCTGGAAAAACACGAGCAAGGACAGTTTGATCAACAAAACCAGCACTATCTAGGCAAAGCGCTAGCCCATTCCCGTTGGAACGCCCATACTTTTGCCGTTGTCAATACGATCACGGACGTTGCCCCGATTCTGGTCATCGGCTTTGCAGCTTATCAGGTTTTGCAGGGGAACTTGACCATCGGAGCTATGACCGCCTTCTATGGTTATTTACAACTGGTTTATGCGCCGATCCGGCGTCTGGTCAATGCCTCCACGATTTTAACCCAATCTCTTGCCTCTATGGACCGGGTCTTTGAGTTCCTGGATGAACCCTATGACATCCAGGACTCGCCTCATGCCCGTTCCGTCCCTCAGGCACGGGGGGAGATCACCTTCCGGGATGTTCATTTTTCCTATCAGGATAGTGGGGAGGAAGTGTTGAAAGGCATCGATTTGAAGATTGCTCCGGGACAGACGATCGCCCTGGTCGGCATGAGTGGGGGCGGAAAATCTTCTATGGTCTCGCTGATTCCTCGCTTTTATGACATTCAGCAGGGAAGCGTGTCAGTGGACGGACTAGACGTACGTGACTGGCAGCTCTCCGATTTGCGGAGAAGAATCGGGATGGTGCTTCAGGATAATATCCTGTTCAGCGGCAGTGTGCTGGAGAATATCCGGATGGGAAAGACAGATGCCTCTTTTGAGGAAGTGGTAGCAGCGGCCAAAGCGGCCAACGCCCATGAGTTCATCACAAATCTTGTTAAGGGATATGACACAGAGATCGGGGAACGAGGAGTCAAGCTCTCCGGGGGTCAAAAACAGCGTTTGGCCATTGCAAGGGTGTTTTTGAAGGATCCAGCCATCTTGATTTTGGATGAAGCAACCTCTGCTCTCGACCTGGAGTCGGAGCGTTTGATTCAGGAGTCCTTGGGGCGACTGGCGAAGAATCGTACGACCTTGATCGTAGCTCACCGTTTGTCTACGATCACTCATGCCGACAAGATTTGCTTGATGGAAGAGGGGCAGATTGCAGAGTCGGGAACCCACCGGGAATTGATGGAGAAAGGTGGGAAATATGCTCATCTGTTTAATGTTCAATATCTGGATCGATCAGATGTGCCAGTCAGCGGGGGCACATCCTGAAACCTGGGGAGGGGAGAGAGTTGAGTACCTTGATCTCGATCAAAACGGAATCGGATGTGATTCCCATCCGTAGCAAGGTTCGAGAATTTGCCGGAGGGTTGGGGTTTGATGAGCTGGACCAGAGTCGTATCGTTCAGTCGGTATCGGAACTGGCGCTTAATGTGTTGCATCATGCGGGGGAAGGTACGGTTTTGATCGAGTCCCTGGACGGAGGAGGGCAGCAGGGTATTCGCATGGTGGTCCAGGATTTTGGGCCTGGGATGGAAGAAACGGAATCCATCCTCAGAATGACGGAAACCCCGTCGATGATGGAGGGACATGGACTTCGCCAAGTGAAAGAATTGATGGATGAATTTGTGCTTCGGGCAGTAGATGGAAAAGGAACCTGCGTTCAGGTGAGCAAGTGGCTCACCGATGCCGCAAGACAGACAGAGGGATAGTTCGAAAGTAGGAGTGTCAAGAGAGAGGCCGAGCCTGTTGGATCCAATGGCGGTTCTGGCCTCCAGCTTGACAATCTTGTACTTAATGTATACATATTTTGAACCTTTGCTGGTCTTACTTGACGTTGTTCTTTTGGCTCATCTACAATGAACATGATCATACTGCCGCCCATTGTATGCTGTGCTTCATTATGGGGCTTTTTGGTCGCTTGAGGACATTAGAAGAATAATAGGAAAAGCCTTCATCGGGAAAGGGCTTTCAGACACCTTCTCGGGCGGAAGGATCCACGCTGGTTTCCCTTTGTGAGACAATGTGACCTGAGGTGAGGGGGGTTCCAGCGCAGTTTTTTGTCACCCTTCTCTTGTCCTGCGTCGTTCCAGGAGCAAGAGAGCGGTACGGCAGTAGTAGCAAAATACAGTGGGCCCGATCCATAGAAAGGAGGGGTACCGTGGAACGACCCATGATTCAACAGACCTCAAGTGGCCTGTTGGCTGATACGGAGATGGCCAAAGTCACTTGGAGAGATTATTGGGAATTGACCAAGCCAGGGATCAATGCTTCCAATCTGATGGCTGTGTTCGCAGGGTTTTGGCTGGCCGGTTATGGTTCTTTAAATTTCGGTCTTCTGTTGGCTACTTTGTTGGGAGCAGCCCTTGTGACTGCAGGAAGTTGTGCGATCAATAATTACATTGACCGGGATATCGATCCACTGATGGCCCGGACGCGCAATCGTGCTGTGGCTGCCGGAAGAATCCAGCCGCAGTCTGCACTCTGGATCGGAATCCTGTTGACGTTGGCGGGTGTTGCTCTTCTAGGCTCTCTGGTTAACCCGCTTTCGGCGATCCTGGCTGCGATAGGCTTTTTGGCCTACGTTTTTATATATTCCATCTGGACAAAGCGGACAACGATTTGGAACACCGTGATCGGGAGTATTGCTGGGGCTGTCCCGCCCATGATTGGGTGGGCGGCGGTGCAAGGAACATTGGATCTCACTGCCTGGGTGCTGTTTTTGTTCATGTTTATCTGGCAACCACCCCATTTCTACGCCTTGGCGCTAATGAAAACCGAAGATTATCGAGGGGCAGGGATTCCGATGTGGCCGGTGGTGAAAGGTCCAGCCGATACTCGACGGCAAACGGTGTTGTTTGTGATTTTGATGCTTCCTGCATCACTCTTGCTGTTCGGGACGGGAGTGGTGAGCTGGCTGTATCTTGGTGTGGCCATCCTTCTCGGCGGGGCATGGATCTACCAGGCAATGATCGGCTGGTCTTCCCTCGACGACGAAGATTGGGCCCGAAAGATGTTCTTCTTCTCGATTCTTTACCTGACTGTGATGCAAGTAGTGATGGTGATCGACCCGATCTTGTTCAGGTGAGGCAACATTGCGGGGATCGTTTGTCCAACAGTCGCCGAGCTCTTGTTAGAACGGCGGCGCTGTTTTGATATAAAGAGTGAGCGGTCTGATCGATTTGATGAGAGAAAGCGGGGTTAAACGGATATGAGTCAGGGGAAACGTTTGGTGCTTCTTTTGTCCTTGTTAGCAATCTTCGCCTTGGTGATGGCCGGGTGCGAAGAGCCGTCGAAATCCGTCTTCAATCCCAAGGGCAGTGCTGGTGAGCAGAACCTTGACCTGATCATGGTGAGTGTGTACATCATGGCCTTTGTCTGTGTGGTTGTCATGGCCATCTATTTTTATGTGTTGATCAGGTATCGACAGAAGCCGGGTGACAACAGCATCCCCAAGCAAGTGGAAGGTAGCATGAAACTGGAGATGTTGTGGATTATCGTTCCGATCATCTTGCTGGTGATCTTGGCGGTCCCCACGTTGACCAGTACCTTCACACTGGCGGAGAAACCTACCAAGGACGAAGATGCTGTGCGGGTGAAGGTAACAGCACATCAATATTGGTGGGAGTTCGACTATCCGGAATTGGGAATCAAGACATCACAGGAGATGCATATCCCGGTGGGCAAACGAGTTTACCTGGAACTGACCTCCGATGATGTGGTTCACTCCTTCTGGGTACCGGAACTGGGAGGAAAGCAGGATACGGTTCCCGGTCGTACCAACCATATGTGGATGGACGCCAAAGAGCCGGGTACCTATGCAGGACGCTGTGCTGAGCTTTGCGGCGCCAGCCATGCTCTGATGAACTTTGAGGTGGTCGCCGATCAGCCAGATGACTTTGACAAGTGGGTGGCCAAGCGGCAAAAACCCTCCTCCGAACCGAAAACAGCTGAGCAAAAAGCGGGTAAAAAGGTATTCAGCCAAAACTGTATGAGTTGCCATGCTATTGAGGGCACTGAGCTGAAAACCAGTGGAGGCAAAGGCCCCGACCTGACAGGATTGGGTGAAAGGCAGAAAATCGCGGGACTGTTGGATAACAACGATAAAAATCTGGATAAATGGTTGAAACATCCCGACGAGATCAAACCAGGCACCTATATGCCGTCCTTTGACTTCCTGAGCAAAAAAGACATGAAAAACCTAAAGGTCTATTTGGAGAGCCTGGAGTGATCAGGCGCAACGTGCAATAGGTGGAGGTTTTTTGCACGGTAGTATTGACTGGAGGAGGGAATTCCTTTGGCTACGATTGTTGTCTTAGTCGTGTTGGCCCTTTTATTGGGCGCCATTTTGACCGGTGGATACAACAAAGAGTTGAACAACCGTCTTCGTTCTCACTGGCTTTGGGATTGGATCACGACAACAGACCATAAGAAAATAGCCGTCCTGTACATGTTGGGTGGTACTTTCTTTTTTGTCATCGCAGGGGTCCAAGCGTTGCTGATGAGAACCCAGTTGTTGTTTCCCAACAACGATTTTATGGTAGGGCGGGAATTTAACGAACTTCTGAGCATGCACGGTACGAATATGATTTTCTTCGTTGCCATGCCACTCCTGTTCGCGCTGATGAATGCGATCATTCCATTGCAGATTGGGGCGCGGGACGTCGCTTTCCCCTTTCTCAACGCATTAGGTTTTTGGCTCTTTTTCGCCGGTGCGTTGTTGATGAACTTGAGCATGTTGTTTGGTAATTCCCATGATTCGGGATGGACCAACTACGTTCCCATCGCTTCCAATACCTATAGTGCGGGAACGGGTATTGATTACTATGCGCTGGGGATCCAGATCTCCGGTTTTGGGACCTTGATGGGTGGTCTTAACTTTATTGCTACGATCATCAATATGAGAGCTCCAGGAATGTCCCTTTTGCGGATGCCACTTTTCACC
This sequence comes from uncultured Kroppenstedtia sp., assembly GCA_959600065.1. GTDB lineage: Bacteria > Bacillota > Bacilli > Thermoactinomycetales > DSM-45169 > Kroppenstedtia > Kroppenstedtia sanguinis. Next base: position 5,687 of record CAUGKZ010000057.1, read on the forward strand.
TGGACCTCTTTTGTCTCTTCCGCTTTGATTCTGTTTGGGTTTCCGCCGCTGACTGCAGGACTGTTTCTGATAATATTTGAACGTCTGTTTGGTGCCGGGTTCTTTGATGTAGCCGTCGGTGGAAATCCTGTCATCTGGCAACACTTGTTCTGGATTTTCGGTCACCCGGAAGTTTACATCGTGGTTCTGCCAGCGTTTGGTATTATGTCCGAAGTGATCTCCACCTTCGCTAAGAAGCGTCTCTTCGGTTACAACTCGATGGTGTTTGCCTCGTTGCTGATCGGTTTCCTCGGCTTCATGGTGTGGGCTCACCATATGTTCACCGTTGGCATGGGGCCTGTTGCCAACTCCATCTTTGCGATTGCGACGATGGCGATTGCCGTTCCAACTGGGATTAAAGTTTTCAACTGGCTGTTTACCATGTGGGGAGGAAAAATACGCTTTACCACGGCGATGCTGTTTGCCGTCGGTTTTATCCCCACTTTCGTCATAGGTGGTGTCACCGGGGTGATGCTTGCCTCACCGCCGGGAGACTATCAATACCATGACAGCTATTTTGTGGTGGCCCACTTCCACTACACTCTGATCGGTGGTGTGGTGTTGGGGCTTTTCGCAGGAGCTTATTACTGGTGGCCCAAGATGTTCGGCTATAAGCTGAATGAAACGATAGGTAAGTGGTCCTTCTGGGTGTTCTTTATCGGGTTCCACTTAACCTTCTTTATCCAGCACTTCCTCGGGTTCTTCGGAATGCCGCGTCGGGTGTTCACTTATCAAGCCGAAGACGGTGTGGCCCTGATCAACCAGATTAGTACCGTGGGCGCCTACATGCAGGCACTGGGTGTAGCGATCATCGTCTTCAATGTGATCTATAGCTACATGCACCGGACACCTGCCGGGAATGATCCTTGGGATGGCCGTACTCTGGAATGGACGATCCCCTCTCCGGCTCCGGTATACAACTTTGCCCAGTTGCCGAAAGTTCGTTCCGTGGATGCCTTCTGGCACGAGAAAATGCTGGGGAACAAACAAATGGAGCCGGCGGAACCGCTGGGTCCGATCCACATGCCGAACAACAACCATCTGCCATTCCTGATGTCTCTCGGCATGTTTGTATCCGGTTTGGGCTTTATCTTCCGCTCTTGGGAAGTGGGAGCCTTGGGTCTGGCCTTTTTCTTCCTGGTCATGTTCCTCCGCTCCTTCGAAAAGGATCATGGCTATCACATTGAACCAGACGAGATTCAACGAGTTGAGAAAGGGGCGAATGCGTGATGAGTACAGCCCAGGTTGAGCAAACAAACGCTACGACGGGTCTGTCCCCCCATCCGGAGCGGGAGACCATGGAAGGGCGGAACAAAATCACCGGTTTCTGGCTCTTCCTCGGTGCCGAGACTGTCATGTTCGCCTGTTTCTTCGGAGTCTATCTCGCGCTGCGGAATTCCTCCATGGATGGTCCGACCACCCAGGAACTCTATCATATCCCGATGGTGGCCGTGTCGACGCTGATTCTGTTGTTCAGCAGTCTGACCAGTGTCCTCGGTGTGGTGGGGATGCAACAGCATAATTACAAAAAGACTATGCTCTGGTTCGGGATCACCGTCCTGCTGGGAGCGTCTTTCCTCGGATTCGAGATCTATGAGTTTGTCGTGTATGTGGGTGAAGGGCACACCTTTACCAGTAGTGCCTTCGGGTCGGCCTTCTACACCTTGCTGGGAACCCATGGAGCCCACGTGTTGTTTGGGGTCTGTTGGATCACGGGTCTCTTGGCTCAAGCTCGGAAACAGGGTTTAACCCAAGTAATGGCCCCCAAATTCTTTGTGGCCAGTCTCTACTGGCACTTTATCGACGTGGTGTGGGTGTTTATCTTCACCGTTGTCTACCTCATGGGGAAGGTGGGTTAAATCATGGAAGCCAAGGCACAACAAAGCCAACCTCAGGCTGAGAAGCAGGTTGGTGGGATGAAATATGTTGTCTCTTTCGGGTTGATGCTTGTATTGACAGGTCTTGCCTTCGCCGCTGTGATTATGAACATCGTACCCCAGCAATGGATCATCCCGATAATTCTGGGTTTGGCGACAGTCCAGGTGTTTATGCAACTCTTTTCCTTTATGCATCTGGACTTTAAAAAGGAAGCGACGATTGTCACATTCATGTTCTCCGGGATCTTTTTTGGTCTGGTTTGTGCAGTGGGAGTGGCCTTCCTCTCCTGAAAAAGAAACATCCCCCGTCATTAGACGGGGGATGTTTTCATAGAAGGGACTGTCCTGTTTTGTGGATTCGTCTCAGAAAATTTGGGTGAGTCGGATCGACTCAGCACGCCTGATCTCAGGCGTGCTGTTTTTTTATTTCCAGGGAAATGGAAAGTGTGATTCAGGCGG
>CAUGKZ010000058.1 GCA_959600065.1 uncultured Kroppenstedtia sp.
GGAAGATGCCGCCTCATGTGGAACAAGTGGTTTCGTCGATCTGTGATATTAATGTCTGGAGGTTCGGACCTATGCACAAAGTAATCATTCTCGGAACGGGTCCGGCGGGCTTGACCGCTGCCATCTACCTGGCACGGGCCAATATGAATCCGCTGGTGATTGAAGGTCAGGAGCCGGGGGGACAACTCACCACGACCACGGATGTGGAGAATTTCCCCGGATTTCCGGAAGGAATTCTCGGACCGGAATTAATGGATAACATGCGGAAACAGGCGGAACGGTTCGGTGCCCAATTCAAACGGGGCTGGGTGACCGATGTGGATCTTTCCCATCGCCCCTTCAAATTGACCGTAGAGGGCCAAGGGGAGTTGACCAGTGAAGCTTTGGTACTTTCCACTGGCGCCACCGCCAAGTTGCTGGGGATTCCCGGAGAGAAGGATAACATGGGCCAAGGGGTGAGTGCTTGTGCCACTTGTGACGGTTTCTTCTTCCGGGGCAAAAAGGTGATTGTGGTCGGTGGCGGGGACTCCGCTATGGAGGAGGCCAATTTCCTGACCAAGTTCGCCTCTGAGGTGACAGTGGTTCACCGACGGGATGAACTCAGGGCTTCCAAGATTATGCGAGACCGAGCCCAGGCCAATGAAAAGATCAAATGGGCCCTCAATCGGGTTCCCCTGGAAGTGGTGACCAAAGAAGGGGGCGGAATCCAAGGGTTGAAGGTTCAAAACAAAGAGACCGGTGCCGAGGAGATCATAGAAGTCGATGGCATCTTTGTCGCCATCGGTCATCGTCCCAATACTGGTTTTCTCCGTGGCCAGCTAAATACCGACGAACAAGGCTACATTCAAGTCATTCCAGGCACTACCCGAACCAACATCGAGGGGGTCTTCGCCTGCGGGGATGTTCAGGATCGGGAATACCGTCAAGCGATTACGGCGGCGGGCACCGGTTGTATGGCGGCCTTGGACTGTGAGAAATTCTTGGAGGGAGCGGCTACGGTGGACTGGTCCAAGACCCTTTGAGAACAGGAAAAACCGGCGGATGTATCCCGCCGGTTTTTCTCTGTTGGTTTTGGATCACTTATCCAATCCATTGACTTAAAAAGAGCCCCATCGCTAGCAACAAGCCAAATAGAGTGTTCACCTGAGCGGTGAATTTCATGCTCGGGGCCATTTCCGTATTGGTAGTTTTACCCTGGAATCCACGGATGGCCTGGATGGATTTGGGGAGGCTCAGACCTACCAACAGAATCCAGGGGGTTGCCTCCCCGATCAGAACGAGCAGGAGAACCCACAGGTAAGAGACGATAAACATCCCAGTGAGGAAGCGGACGGCTCCTTGGTGTCCCAAGAGAATGGCCAAGGTTTTGCGGCCGTTTTTCTCGTCTCCTTCCCGGTCACGGATGTTGTTGGCCATCATGATGGCCCCGACGAGAATGGCGATCGGGATGGAGACGAGCAGGCTATTCAGGGTAAGAGTGCCGACCTGGATGAAAAATGCGATTAGAATAATTCCCATCCCCATAAATAATCCTGAAACCAATTCACCTAGGGGAGTGTAAGCGATGGGGAGAGGTCCCCCGGTGTAGAGATAACCTGTCGCGATGCAGACGGAGCCGATCGCCGCCAGCCACCAGCTACTTTCCATGCAGATATAGATCCCGAGCAGGACGGAGACTCCACAGAAGGTGAGGGCGATCCCCATCACTGTATTTGGAGAGACGCCATGGCGCACGATGGCACCACCAATGCCCACAGAGCCCTCATGATCCAATCCTCGCTTGTAGTCGTAGTATTCGTTGAACATATTGGTCGCTGCCTGGATCAGGATGGAGGCGATCAACATAGCCAGAAATAACGGAATGTCGATCCGAGTCAGCGACATCGCCAGCGCGGTCCCGATCAGGACAGGTACAAAGGAAGCGGTCAGGGTGTGGGGGCGCAACAATTGCCACCAGATCTGCCATCCTTTTGCGGTAACCGGTCCAGTTGCGGAGGGGTGTTCGTTCATTAGTGTTTCGCTCCTTCCTTCCGATGTCCATTATACTTCGGAACACTCTCAGACTCCAGTATAGACGGGAAAGACTGGGGGATCAGTAGAAAAGAACGGGGATTTTGGGTATACTGGATTAGGTTTCATCAACGAGTGTGTGCTACAAGTGGGCATAGATCGGAGCGAATCCTACTGGATTCGCCGAAACGCCGTCGGGAGAGTGGTCCCGACGGGCGGATGGGGGGAAGGACCGTGACGACCATGAGGGAATTACACAACATTGCCGGGTTGAAGGAAGGGGCGGCCCGAGCCCGGAGGGAACAAAGGCCGGTGCTGGTCAGCCAGACCCGGTGGGTGGACAACCTGGAGCCCCTCTCTTTTTTTGCGTCTGCAACGAGATTCCGGGGAACGCGCAACTTTTGGTCTGATCCGGACCGAGGGCTTACCCTGGTCGGTGTGGGAGTCGCTTGGAAATTTGAGACCAACGCCAGGGAAGGCTCTTATCTAAAAACGGAGCAGGAGTGGGATCACCTGCTGAAAGGTGCGATCCGGGTTCCGGCAGAGACACCGACGGGTACGGGGCCGCTCCTTCTGGGCGGCTTTTCCTTTGATCCACTTGCAGAAAAAACCCCGCTCTGGGAAGGGTTTTTCGACGCTTCTTTCATCCTGCCCCAATTTCTGTTGACCGTGACCGGAGGAAAATGTTGGCTGACCGTCAATGTTCTACTTCGTCCGGGGGAGGATGTAGAACAGAGGGGAAAGATACTGACGGAAGAGGAGAGGGCCCTGCTGGAGACGGCCGCAGATTTTCAATTCTCACCCCCGGCTCAAACTTCATTCGATGTGTTGGAGGTGGAACCGGATCGCTGGAAAAAGACAGTAGCCACAGCGGCGCGGGAGATCCGGGAAGGGGCTCTTGAAAAAGTGGTACTGGCTCGGCCACTTCAGCTGGAGTCGGAGACCTCCTTCTCTCCGGAAGCAGGCTTATACCGGCTGCTGGCGAGACAAGCCCATGGCTTCCTGTTTGCAGTGGAACGTGGCGATGCCTGCTTGCTGAGTGCTTCCCCGGAGCGCCTCGTAAAAAGTGAAGGGGAGCGATTCTATTCCACTTGTCTGGCGGGGACCATCCGGCGGGGGAAAGATCCTGAGGAAGACCGGAAATTGGGAGAAGAATTGCTCGCTGATCCCAAGAATGGGGGCGAGCATGCGGTGGTGGTCCATATGATCCGCGAGGCTTTTCAAGAGGGATGCTTCCAAGTGCGAGTGCCTGACTCACCTACTTTGTACCAGGCACAGGATGTACAGCATCTGTTTACCCCAGTGGAAGGAACTCCGTTGCCGGAGACCACGTTGTTGTCGATGGTGGCACGGCTGCACCCGACTCCAGCTCTAGGCGGATACCCTCAGAAGGAGGCGGTCGCCCGGATCCGGGAAATCGAAGGGATGGACCGGGGTTGGTATTCGGCTCCAGTGGGTTGGCTAGATGATCGGGGGAACGGGGAGTTTGCCTGTGCCATTCGCTCTGGCCTGCTCCGGGGGCGGGAAGCTTCTCTCTTTGCCGGTTGCGGGATCGTGGGCGATTCCGAACCCGATAGCGAATACGAAGAGACGAATCTGAAGTTCAAGCCGATGCTGTCGGCATTGGGAGGCGATAGCCGGTGAGTCACAGGGAAGACCTGACGGCAACTGTGGGTGCCTTTGTGGACGAGCTGGTTCTGAGCGGTCTCCGACACGCGGTGATCAGTCCGGGCTCCCGATCCACGCCCTTGGCACTGGCCATGGTTGCTCATCCCGGTTTGAAGGAGTGGTTGCTGGTGGATGAACGCTCCGCCGGCTTTTTTGCCTTGGGATTGGGCAAAGCTTTGGGAGAGCCAGCGGCGTTGTTGTGTACCTCAGGAACTGCAACGGCCAATTATTTCCCAGCGGTGGCGGAAGCGAAGCTAGCCCGGGTCCCGCTAGTGGTTTTGACTGCGGATCGTCCCCACGAACTGCGGGATGTAGGCGCACCGCAATCGATGGACCAGATCGGAATGTATGGAACCCATGTCAAATGGTTTATGGATATGGCGCTGCCGGATCGCTCTGAACTGATGTTACGGTATGTGCGGACCACGGCGGCCCGGGCAGTGGCAACAGCCCAGACGGGGCCAAAGGGACCGATCCATCTTAATCTCCCTTATCGGGAACCTCTGATGCCGGATCTCGCTTCCCCCACCTTCTGGCAGGGAGGAAGGCGAGAGGAGGGAACCACTCCCTATGTGAGGGTGACTGCGGGAGAACGGGAATTATCCGGCAAAGAATTGGACCAGTGGGCCCAATCACTGTCCCAGTGGGAGCGGGGCCTGATCGTGGTCGGCCCTCAGGAGGCAGGGGAGCTGGGACCCGCTGTGCATCGATTGGCGGAATCTCTCCGCTTCCCTGTTCTCGCCGATCCTCTCTCCCGGCTCCGAAACGGAACCCATCCCAAGGAATGGATTTTAGAGGGGTATGACGCATTTCTACGGGAGAAAGAAGCGGTGGAAAAACTGGCACCCGAGGTGGTAATCCGCTTCGGGGCGATGCCCGTTTCCAAAGCAGTCCTCTTATACTTAAAAGAGCATCCCTCCGCCCGACAGATCGTGATCGATCCGGATGGAGGGTGGCGGGACCCCTCCTTATTGTCCGCGGAAATGATCTACACCGATCCGATTCGCTTCTGTACAGGAGTGGCTCATCGAATCCCACCGCGGAAGGAATCTGCCTGGGCGCAACTCTGGCAGGAGTTGAATCGGGAGACGACAGCCCAGTTGGCGAAGGCGGGCCAGATGGAGGCTCCTTTTGAGGGACGGGTGTTTTTGGAGCTGGCGAAGTTGTTGCCGGAGGAGGGGATTCTCTTTGCAGGAAATAGCATGCCCGTTCGGGATTTGGACTCATTTTTATTGAACAGTGACCGGTGCTTGCACTCGATAGCCAACCGAGGCATAAGCGGGATCGATGGGGTGGTCTCCACTGCCTTGGGTGTCGCAGCGGCGAGATCCCATGTGACGCTGGTGCTGGGGGATCTTTCTTTTTTTCACGATCTCAACGGCCTCCTCGCCGCCAAGTTGCACGCTTTGCATGCCACCATCGTGGTGATCAATAATGACGGGGGCGGCATCTTCTCTCTTCTCCCTCAGGCTTCCCAGACGGATCCTGACACCTTTGAAACCCTGTTCGGCACGCCTCTCGGGCTGGATTTTGAACATGCGGTTCATATGTACGGGGGTCATTGGGAACGTCCTGATTCCTGGGAATCCTTTCGGAAGGCTTATGTCGCCAGTCTGGAAGGGACGGGACTCCATGTGATCGAGGTGCGGACGGATCGCCAGGAAAATGCCGACCTGCATCAGGAGATCTGGAAACAGATCGGGGAAAGGGTGCGAAAGCGGTTGGAAGAGGTGGAGGGCTGATGGATTTATATGTGAACGGTGTCCATTTTCAGGTAGAGGTGGAGGGGGAAGGGCCGACACTCCTCCTGTTACATGGTTTTACCGGTTCTCGGATTACTTGGGAGCCGTACCTCGCCTCCTGGACGCAACACTTCCAGGTGGTGCGGCTGGATCTGATCGGCCATGGGGAGAGTGAGGCACCCTCGGATCCCGCCCGTTACAGGATGAATCGGGCTGTGGCGGATTTGACAGGAATCCTGGACCGGTTGCAGATTTCCCGGGCTCATGTCCTCGGGTATTCCATGGGGGGACGCCTCGCACTCTCCCTCGCCGCCAGCGCTCCCGCTCGGGTGAAGACACTCTTATTGGAGAGTAGCTCTCCCGGTCTGAAGACAGATGCGGAGCGGCGGGCTCGCCAAGAGCGAGATGAAGCCTTGGCGGCTTGGGTGGAAAGAGAAGGACTGGAAGTTTTTGTCCGGTATTGGGAAAGGATTCCCTTGTTTGCAACCCAAGCGAATCTACCGGAGAAGGTACGACGGGGGATCCAAAAAGAGCGGCTGGCCCAACGAGCGCACGGACTAGCCAACAGTCTTCGTGGGATGGGAACTGGAGCACAGCCTTCCTGGTGGGGACACCTCGGGGAAATTCCGTGCCCTGTGTTGTTGATTACCGGGGAGTTGGATGCAAAATTTTGCCGGATCGCAGAAGAGATGAAGAGTCAGTTTTCCCGGTGCCAATGGCGGAGCGTATCCGCGGTGGGACATGCCGTTCATGTGGAAGCGCCCCGGATTTTTGATACAATAGTGATGGAATTTCTTTTGCGTCATGGAAAATTCCCTAACAGTTGAGGGAGGATGAGAGTGTGAGCGTCCAATGGAAATCGGTACGGGAGTATGAAGATATCAAATATGAAAAGTACAATCATATTGCCAAGGTGACGATTAATCGTCCCGAAGTGCGCAATGCATTTCGTCCCCAGACGGTGACCGAGATGATCGACGCCTTTGCCAGGGCTCGAGATGATTCCGAGGTGGGAGTGGTTATCCTGGCGGGAGAAGGGGACAAGGCCTTCTGTTCCGGCGGGGACCAGCGAGTACGGGGGCATGGCGGTTATGTGGGAGAGGATGAGATCCCCCGGTTGAATGTCCTCGATCTGCAACGGTTGATCCGCACCATCCCCAAACCGGTGATCGCCATGGTCTCCGGCTATGCCATCGGCGGCGGTCACGTGTTGCACGTGGTTTGCGATCTAACCATCGCTGCAGACAATGCGATTTTTGGTCAGACAGGCCCCAAGGTAGGCAGCTTTGACGCTGGTTATGGTGCCGGTTACCTAGCCCGTCTCGTAGGTCATAAGAAAGCCCGGGAGATTTGGTTTCTATGCCGTCAGTACAATGCCCAGGAAGCTCTGGATATGGGTTTGGTCAACACCGTCGTTCCGCTGGAGAAGCTGGAGGAAGAGACGATTCAGTGGTGTGAGGAGATCCTGGAGAAATCCCCTACCGCTCTCCGTTTTCTGAAGGCTTCCTTTAACGCTGACACCGACGGGCTGGCCGGCCTGCAACAGCTTGGGGGCGATGCCACTCTGCTCTATTACACGACCGACGAAGCCAAAGAAGGACGCGACGCCTTCAAAGAAAAACGGAAACCGGACTTTGACAAATTTCCTCGCTTCCCGTAAACCGCTAGATCTACCCGGCTCTATCACAGAGCCGGGTTTGTTGTCATGGGTTTCCGCAAGCTTGTTCCGAAGTCCGTCTTTGGATTAGGATGAAAGAGGGGAGGGCTGTGAATACATACTCCGATGAATCGAGAAGAGTGGATCCCTTTTCCAATTCGGGACAAGTGTCCTTTTCAGGGACCCTGTCGCTTCCGGGAAGGGGACCAGACATCACGATGACCAGAAAGGTTGTATTCCATGTTGCAGAGTAACGGGTTGGAAATGCCTCATTGGTTGGCCCAGAGAGCCTTCTTGACACCGGAGCGGATCGCCCTGATCTGTGACGGGGAGGAATGGACTTTCCGCCGTTTGGAAGAGGAAGTGGGAAGAATGGCACGGCGGTTGGCCGGATGGGGATTGAAATCGGGGGATCGGGTAGCTTTATGGATGGGAAACGGTCTCCATATGGTGACGCTCATCCACGCTGTCACCCGTCTTGGAGCGGTGGTGGTGCCTCTCAACACTCGTCTGTCCCCAAAGGAGGTCGCCTGGCAGGTGGAAGATGCCGGAGTACGGATGTGGGTAGTAGATGCCGATCATGAGTCCCAAGTGACGGCAGTAGAAGGTTCCTTGGGGCCGCTCACCTGGAATGAACTTACTCGCCTTCCGGAAGCGGAGATGGAACTTCCCTCCCGTCTTTCGCTGAATGATTTACATACGATCATGTACACCTCCGGGACGACGGGACGACCCAAGGGGGTGATGCTCACTTGGGGAAATCATTGGTGGAGTGCCACCGGCTCGGTTCTCAATCTGGGGCTGGATACTGAGGATCGATGGCTGGCTGCTGTTCCTTTGTTTCATATGAGCGGTTTGTCCATCCTGATGCGGAGCCTCATCTACGGCATGACAGCCGTCATCCATTCCGCCTTTGATCCGGCCGAGGCCAA
>CAUGKZ010000059.1 GCA_959600065.1 uncultured Kroppenstedtia sp.
ATCGCATCCTGCCGCTGTTGCTTTTCTTCCACCTGAGCGGCCTTTGCCATCGGGGCTGTGGACAGTTCACGAATCTGGCGTTCCAATTCGGAATCCACCTGGTGGAGATCCGGTACCATCTTTTCTTTCCCCACTTGCTGCACGATCTGCTCCTGAAATGCGATCATCTCTTTGATCGCTTCATGACCAAACAGGATCCCTTCCAGCATCACCTCTTCCGGAACCTCTTCAGCCCCTGCCTCCACCATGTTGATTCCATGCTTGGTGCCGGCGACCACCAGATGAAGATCGCTTTTTTCCGTCTGTTCCACTGAGGGGTTCAGCACCCATTTACCATCAATCCGTCCGACGATCACACCGGCGATGGGACCGGCGAAGGGAATATCAGAGATGGACAGAGCGGTGGATGCACCGATCATGGCTGCCATCTCCGTGGAACAATCCTGGTCAACGGACATCACCGTCGTGACCACTTGCACATCATTCCGATACCCTTCCGGAAACAGTGGGCGGATCGGACGATCGATCAACCGGCTGGCCAGGATCGCCTTTTCCGAGGGTCGCCCTTCCCGCTTAATAAAACCACCGGGGATTTTACCTACTGCATAAAGCCTTTCCTCATAGTTCACTGTTAATGGAAAAAAACCGAGGTCCTTGGGTTCATCGGATGCAGTGGCTGTCGCCATCACCGCTGTATCTCCGTAACGGACCAACACTGCCCCGTTGGATTGGTTGGCGTATTTGCCGACTTCCATCGTCAGCCGCCTCCCGGCAAACTCCGTCTCAAATAGGGTCGATTCACTCAATGCCGCATTTCCTCCTCTCAACGCGCACATGTTTACTTTCTTCATCCATGCATTATTTCCCTCCACCCGGTTTTTTAAAGCAGGTGAAGGGGCTCCGATCCAATCGGAGGGTTTATTGGATTTAAAAGCAGTCCTTCCTATTGAAAAAGCGGGGAAATCCCCGCTCTTCCAAAGTTACCGGCGCAAGCCCAGTTTTTGAATCAACGTCCGGTACCGCGCGACGTCATTTTTCTTCAGGTAATTGAGCAGGTTGCGTCGCTGCCCGACCATCTTCAACAGACCACGGCGGGAGTGATGATCTTTCTTATGCTCACGCAGATGTTCGTTCAACTCGTTGATCCGATGTGTCAGGATCGCTACCTGAACTTCCGGGGATCCGGTATCGCTCTCGTGAGTCTTGTATTCGTCGATAATTTCCCGTTTCCGTTCCAGGGATAGGGTCATCCCTTTCACCTCCTTTGTTTGAAAAGCACCCATAGCCCAGGCCATCGCCGAGGCAATCGATGATCCGCGCCAGGGTTCTGCATGGGAGGGAACAACCCGGCCCAATACCAAAATATTATAGCATAGAACCATGTTTGAGTAAATGCGCTCTGGCTTAGTAGAGATTCTGCCGCTTCAGCCATCCCCGAGAATTCTCCTCATCGGACTTCAACTGCTCGGTCAGCGCTGTCACCGAGGCAAAGGGTTGTTCACCCCGAATCCGATGAAGGAACTCCACTTCCAAGCGGTCCCCGTACAAGTTCTCATCCAGATCAAACAGGTGGACTTCCAGAGTTTTCACAGGATCCGGATCCCGAAAAGTGGGGCGGTAGCCAATATTCATCATTCCGAAAAGATCTTTGGAGACTCCTTCCCTGTGGACACGAACCACATACACACCTGTGGCGGGAATGATAAAGGGATCCTGCAACTGGATGTTGGCTGTCGGGAAACCGATGGTCCGCCCTCTTCGATTCCCTTGAACCACTTCTCCCCGGAGGGAATAAGGACGCCCCAAAATCTTCAGGGCTGCTTCGACATCCCCGCTGTCTAGAGTTTGCCGCAGACGAGTACTGCTGACAAAATCCCCATCACTGGCGATGGGATGTACAATCTCCACCTGAAACCGGCCGTCACTCAGACGGTTCAGGTCCTCTGCTTTTCCCTCAGCTCCCCGGCCGAAGGTGAAATTGAAACCTACAGTCACCCCGCGTACCCGCAAGGGTATCAGCACTTCCTCAACGAATTCTTCCTGAGTTTTGGAGGCCAGCTCTCGGTCAAACTTCATCACATATACCCGTTGCACCCCCAGTTCCGCAAACCGGAGCAACTTCTCCGATAAGGGGGTGAGGTAGCGGGACACCGAGGCCTTCCCCAACACTTCCCGAGGGTGAGGATGAAAGGTCATAACTGCAGGGGATGTCCCAAGTTCCTCAGCCATTTGGCGGGCCTGACCGATCACGCTCTGGTGGCCGAGATGGACTCCGTCAAAATATCCGATCGCCAGGGAAACCGGAGGCACTTCACTTTGAATCTTCAATGGATAGGTTAAATGGATCGTTTCCATAGATTTCACCTGACCCGAAACACTTTTTCCGGCTTGGCCGTTCCTTCATCCTTCATCCGGTACAAGGCACAAAATTGACCTTCTTCGCTAGATACGCGAAAAAGCGTACCTGTTGCGAGCGCCTCCCTTTGTTCGGGATGAAGGGGCCTGCCGTTCATCACAGAAGTATATAAGCTTTGGGGAACGATGAGCTCGGGCAGATGTCTTAACGCCTCCCCGATTCCTGTCAGAACGCTTCCCCACTCCCCCGAGTTGGCTACCTGCTCCAATCTGTCGAGGTCGAAAGCTTCCTCCAGCATAAAGGGACCGCTTTCCGTGCGGATCAGCCGGGACATGTGGGCCGGATACCCGAGCTCCTTGCCCACATCCACACACAGACTTCGCACATAGGTGCCTTTGGAACATCTGACATCAAAGTGGATTCGGGGTTGCTCCCCCTCCTCCATGCCAGTTCGTTCCAGTGAGTAGATGGTGACCCTTCGGGAACGGCGCTGAACTTGCTGTCCCTGCCGAGCCCATTCATACAACCGCTTCCCTTCCACCTTCACAGCGGAATACATCGGCGGGATTTGTTCGATCTCTCCCGTGAACTTTCGAAACACCGCATCGATCCGTTCCGGCTCCAGCGGACCCACCGGTTGCTCTTCCAGCACCTCGCCCGTCTGATCTTCCGTATCGGTAGCCACTCCCAGTGTGAGAGTCCCTCGGTATCGTTTGGGAAGAGACTGGATGTACTCGGCAATTCGAGTCGCCTGACCGAGACAAATGGGCAGCACTCCTTCCACAGCGGGGTCGAGGGTGCCGGTATGTCCCACCTTTTTTTGTCCCGACAAACGTCGGAGCCGGTTGACCACATCATGGGAGGTCAGCCCTGCCGGCTTATTGACTGGGATCACACCGTGCAACATCATCCCTTCCTCCCATCCAGCGCCACATTCACCTGCTCTAACAAAGTCTTCTCCGCCTCATCCAGAGTTCCCTCCAGCGAGCACCCTGCCGCACGGGCATGGCCGCCTCCACCCATGGATTGAGCCAGTTTTCCTACATCGACGATTTCCCTGGAGCGGAGGCTGATCTTGATTCCTTGCCCGTCTGTTTCCCGGAACAGAATCCCTACATCCACTCCCGTCACATTGCGAGCATAATTGACGATCCCATCCAAATCTTCCTCCCTGGCCTCACTGGAACGAAAGTCCTCCCGGGTTAGTTTGATCCAAGCCACTAACCCGTCATCGGAAAAAGTCAGGGAGTCCAAGGCCCGCTGAAGCAAAGCCAACTGCCCCCGTGTCATCGTCTCAAACACCCGGTCCGCGATCGCTCCGGGCTCCACCCCGTGGCGTAACAAGCCCGAGGCGAGTTCCATCACTTCCGGTGTGGTATTGGTATATCGAAAACCACCGGTATCGGTTAACAATCCCGTGTAGAGACAGGTGGCCAGTTCAACACTCCACTCCACCTGCAAATGACGGGCCCAACGGCAGAGAATCTCTGCCGTCGCCGCCGCCTCAGGAATCACTAGGTTGATGGTCCCGAACCGGTCGTTAGTAGGGTGGTGGTCAATATTTAACACCTCCGCCTCTGCCAACAAGTGACCGGCGGCGCCCATCCGTTCCCGGTCTGCCACATCCACGGCGATCCCCCGTCGATAGGGACCTTCTGACTCAGCTTCCTCCGGAGAGAGGATCTTTTCCGCTCCCGGCAGAAACCGAAATTTCTCTGGGAGGGGAGACTCGTTCACCATCATGACCTGCTTGCCCAACCGCTTCAGGATCCATCCAACAGCCAAAGTGGAGCCGATGGCATCCCCGTCAGGATGTAGGTGGGAAACCACCAGATAAGGTCCCTGTTCTGAGACAAAGGCTAACGCCTGCTCCCAATCCTCTTCAATCCGAGTTGCGCTCATTTCGGCTCACTTCTTCCAACAGTTTGGAAATGTGCTGGCCATGTTCGATCGACTCATCAAACTTGAAAATCAGCTCGGGAGTGTGGCGAAGCTGTACTCTTCGCCCGATCTCCGTCCGCAGGAAACCTTTGGCTTTTTCCAGCCCCTCCAAGGTTTCTTTTTTCTTCTCTTCATCCCCCAGCACGCTGATAAACACTTTTGCCTGTTGCAAATCTCCGCTCATCTCTACGGCGGTCACCGTCACAAAACCGACCCGGGGATCCTTCATCTCATGTTGCAATACATGGCTCAACTCTTTTTTCACTTGTTCGCCGACCCGACTCGCACGGATGCGTGCCATTGTCGATACCTCCTGTCCGCCCCGTTAGGTGGGGCGGGCGAATTTTACAGAAAGGAGATGTCAACATCCACGATCTCCAAGTCGTCAATCGTCTCCAGGATCCGAACAGCCTGCTTCAACTCACTGTCCACGATCCCCCGGTCGCTTCCAACACCGACAACAGCTACATTCGCCCACTGCCGGTCATTCTGAAAGCCCACTTCCGCCACGGACAGATTGAGACGGTGGCGAATACGAGATAATCCACTCTTCACCGCCCGTCGTTTGTCCTTGAGGGAAGTGGAATACAAAATACGGCAGCGACAGTCCAGCAGACCGACAACCATGGAATTACCGCTTCACCTCTTCGAGGATGAAGATTTCGAGGACGTCGTTCTCCTTGATATCATTGTAGTTTTTGAGAGTGACTCCACATTCATATCCCTGGGCCACCTCTTTGGCATCGTCCTTAAACCGTTTCAGTGTGTCGATATCCCCTTCATGGATCACTACCCCGTCACGAATCAGCTGGGCTTTTCCGTCACGGACCATTTTTCCTTCTGTCACATAGCAACCGGCAATCGTTCCCACTTTGGAAACTTTGAAAATCTGGCGAACCTCAGCACGGCCCACCATCTTATCCCGGAACTCGGGATCGAGCATCCCTTTCATAGCGGACTCCAGCTCTTCAATCGCATCATAGATCACCCGGTACAGCCGAATCTCCACTTTTTCCTGCTCTGCCGTCACTCGGGCCTGGGGTTCAGGACGCACATTGAAACCGACGATCAAAGCGTTGGAGGCAGAAGCGAGACTGACGTCCGACTCTGTGATGGCTCCGGCTCCGGAGTGAACAATGTTGATTCGTACCCCTTCCACATCGATTTTTTCAAAGGAGCTGCGCAGGGCCTCAGCGGAACCTTGCACATCCGCCTTGATAATGACGTTCAGATCCTTTACATCGCCTTCTTGGATCTGCTTGTAAAGATCATCCAGGGTCACCCGACTAGAGAAGCCTAGCTCTTCCTGCCGTCTTTTTTCCGAGCGTCGATCAGCAATATCCCGTGCTTTTTTCTCTTCTTCAAAGGCCATGAAGGGATCTCCTGCCTCTGGCACATCGGACAGGCCCAGAATAGCGACAGGCATGGAGGGTTCAGCCGTCTTCACCCGCTTGCCTAGATCGTTGATCATAGCCCGCACCCGACCGAAGCTATTCCCGACTACAACGGCATCCCCCACGTGGAGAGTTCCGTTTTGGACCAAGAGGGTGGCCACGGCTCCGCGCCCTTTATCCAGTTCCGCCTCGATGACGACTCCCCGGGCCCGTTTGTTGGGATTGGCTTTTTTCTCTTGAACTTCCGCCACCAACAAGATCATTTCCAATAACTCGTCGATCCCCTCACCTTTGACTGCAGACACCGGGACAAAAATGTTCTCCCCGCCCCACTCTTCGGGTACGAGACCGTGTTCTGTCAACTGTTGTTTCACCCGGTCCGGGTTGGCTTCCGGTTTATCCATCTTATTGACGGCCACAATGATGGGCACATCGGCGGCCTTGGCGTGGTTGATCGCTTCTACTGTCTGCGGCTTCACCCCATCGTCGGCAGCCACCACCAGGATGGTGATATCCGTCACTTCAGCGCCCCGAGCCCGCATCGTGGTGAAAGCGGCGTGACCAGGGGTATCCAGGAAGGTGATCTTCTTCCCCTTGTCCTCTACCTGGTACGCTCCGATATGCTGGGTAATCCCACCTGCTTCACCAGCAGTCACTTTGGTGTGACGAATCGTATCCAATAAGGTCGTCTTCCCGTGGTCGACGTGACCCATGATAGTAACCACCGGAGCCCGTTCCTGCAGATTTTCTAGGTCATCTTCTTCCACCAAGTCCTCAAAGGCCGACTCATCGATCACTTCTTTGTAATTCACTTTCGCCCCGAATTCCTGGGCGACCAGAGTGATCGTATCCACATCGATCTCCTGATTGATGGTGGCCATGACCCCCATCCCCATCAACTTCTTGATTAATTCCGATGCTTCCCGTCGCAACAGTCGGGCCAACTCGCCCACTGTCATCGGGCCCGTCACTTCGATCTCGGAAGGAAGGACCGGGGCTTGCTTCTGATATTGCGGATTTCTGCGGTCCCGACGGTTGCCTCTCCGGTTATTCCGGCCCCGCCCTTTGTTGTTGCCTCCGCGATTTTGATTGGGATTCCTGCCACTCCGATTCCGGTTGGCTTTATTTCCCCCACCCTGACCGGACCTCCCGGAACGGTTGGGATTAGATTGCGTTGTCTTGTTCTTCGGTTTATCCTCTGCTCTAGTCTGTTTCGTTTCCGATTTCGCCGCCCCCTGTTTTACATCTTTGAAGAATTGTTCCACTTTCTTCACCATCTCGTCATCCATCACACTCATGTGATTGTTGACCTCAACATCCAGTCTCTTCAGGATGGTAAGAATCTCTTTACTGCTCATATTCATTTGCTTTGCATATTCATATACGCGAACTTTCGCCAAACTGCTCACCTCCGTCGGTTACTCGCACCGCTTCCGGATCGCTTTGGCAAAGCCCGGATCGGTCACGGCGACAACGACCCGCTCCGCTTTTCCCAATGCCCGGCCCAACTCCACCCGGGAGCCCGCAGTGATCAGCGGCACCCCGTAATGTTTGCTCTTATCCGAGATTTTCTTGCGGGCATTGGGAGCGGCATCATCGGAGATCAGGACAAGAAAAGCAACCCCCGAACGAATCGCAGAGAGTACTCTCTCTTCGCCGGAAACCACCTTCCCGGCTCGCATGGCCAAACCCAACAACTGATGTAGCTTACTCATGGAGTTTCCCCGTTGTAATATACTCCCGTAGATGTTCATACACTTCTTCGCCGACTTTGGTCTTCAAAGCGCGATCCAGAGCCTTTTTCTTTTTCGCCAAATCCACATACTCTTCCTTGGCACAAACATAGGCACCCCGTCCCGATTTTTTACCGGTAGGGTCGATCCGGATCTCATTGTCCGGTGTACGTACCACACGGATCAGCTCTTTTTTCGGAAACATTTCCTGGGAAGCGACGCATTTCCTCATGGGAACCTTCCGTTGTTTCACCATTCACCACCTCCTCACGGGGATGGTATGTTATCTTTCTCCCTCATCCGCCCCGGTCAGATCCGGATCCGGCGGATGTTCCGTTACCACCGGCTCTTCAATAACTTCCTCATCTTCTTTCTCCGGCTCAAAATCCGATTCACTCTTGATATCAATCTTCCAACCGGTCAGTTTGGCGGCCAAGCGAGCATTCTGCCCCTCTTTGCCGATGGCGAGGGACAATTGATGGTCTGGGACGACCACTTGTGCCACTTTTTCCGCTTCCCGGATATCCACTCGCACGACCT
>CAUGKZ010000060.1 GCA_959600065.1 uncultured Kroppenstedtia sp.
CGCGGCGACAAGATCTATCTTATCATGCTCAGTTGTTCTTGTCAACAGCTTTTTTCTTTTTCTTTCGTCTGCCTCGGACCGGCTCGGTCGAGCTGATCTCGCGGCGACAAATATTAATTTAACACGATCCGCACTTAGGGTCAACAACTTTTTTTATAAAGATCTTTCACCAGATGTGATGCCTCTACTCAGGGACATATTCCCGATAGGAAATCACCAAGCCAGTCCCTCTTTACTTTATGAAGATGAGAAATCCCACTCTTGCCAACTCAGGGTTTAATTGTGAGCACTTCACTGACTAAGTACGGGAAGGACCCCAAGTCAGTCACAACCTAACTATGACTATGTAACCGGTTCGTTTCAGGGGTATCATGTCATTCAGTACCAATGAGAAAAGAAAGTGAGGCCTGTGGGACCAGCGAAGATCCTTTGAATCCCCCGCTGTGCGTTTTTTTGCAAGCGGTCGGAGACGGTCCCATCGGCCTAATAGAGGGATCAGAAACACCCTAAGGGAAAATGCGAAAGGACTCCCCTGCAAAGGCATCCTCAATCCAGTCAGGATGCATCTTGAGTATGGGTTCGGGGAGCCTGTCCACTTCGAAGTAGTTTACATCCAAGGTTTCGTCTCCTGTTGTGACAAGCGCCCCACCCACCCTTTCACAACGAAAGCAGGCGGTCACAAACTGAGCCGTTGCTCCATTTCGATAGGTGAATACTTGCGATTTTGGATCGGAATACAGACCGATCAACCGCTTCACTTCCACTTGCAATCCGGTCTCCTCACGAATCTCCCGCACGATCGCCTCTTCTACACTTTCTCCCCGCTCCACATGACCCGACGGGACAGCCCAGCACCCATTGTCTGCCCGCCTCATCAATAAGACTCTCCCGCGTTCATCCATGACAATGCCCGCCACTCCAGGCTTAATGTCATCCGGCCAAGGAAAATCCGGCGGGACCCAACGCTCCAACCGAATCTCCTCGTCTAAGAGCTTGCGAAGATGGGGAATCACTGCATCGGGCTTCCGATAGTCCTGAACAGAAGAATATCCGGCATAGGGCTCACTGGATATCAAGATAGCCGAGATGCCGATCCGGTGTGCGCCCACAATATCCGTATCAGGGGTATCCCCGAACATGATGGCCCGGGACTTCTCCACATGTTGCAGTGCTTTTTGAAACATATATGGATGAGGCTTTCCTACGATGTAAGGTGATTTGCCCGAAGCCATCCGGATCGCTTCCACGACGGTTCCCACCGCCATCCTGGGCCCATCGGGCCCTGGGCAGCTCCCATCCCCATTCGTGGCAATGAACGAGGCGCCATCCGCGATGCGCGTCACCGCGCTTTGGAGATCCCGTAATCTCAAATCGTCGCTCCAACCGACGACGACGGCCTCCGCATCGTTGACCTCCACAATGTCCAGTCCGACATCCCGGCATTCCTGCTTCAGATGCTCATCCCCGAGCACATAGACAGATCCCACCTGCTGTTCCTGCAGATGTTTTGCCGTTGCCCAGCCTGAGGAGATCACTTCATCCTCCAAGGCTTCAATTCCAAGGCGGTTCAGCCTAACTACGGTCTGCCTTCGTGTCATACAAGGATTATTGGTCAGAAACCGGATCGTCTTACCTCGGGAACGCAGTTGTTTTAGTACTTTTACGGCCCCAGGCAGAGCCTTCGGGCCTACATAGATGACACCATCTAGATCAAACAAAAATACGTCAAACGCATCAAATAGTTTCGTTGGTTCCATCCCCGCTCACTCCTCCTCACCATCTCCCACTCGGTGGATCCTGGGTTGGGATGCACCTATCAGAATCCCACTCTAGAAGTATTATGATTTACATCGATCTGGGACGGTCTGAACAGGTTTTGTTCTGGCAAACCCACGCCCCTCCCTGTGGTGACTTTTTCACCATGCTTCTAGAGAGATAATACCTTCATAAACGTAGCATCCTTACCTATATTCTGCAAATTGGAACTCAAACCGTTCCCGACCTGCCATTCGTTACTCAGGTGTTCCCAATATAAAAGATGCCCGTATCACTCGAGCATCCAGCAGAACAGACCCATTGAATTACAAAGATGGGGTCGACATAGCGATTGATGCAATCCTTTCACGGAAAAGGGGTGATCTATGGATGCGACGGAGGATGGTCCTTTCCTTTCCCTTTTTGCAGTTGCCGCAACCAATCCCGTTCCAATTCCGTCAGGGATTTCCCCAAGGTTTTTTTCAGAGCAGCCTCGGTCCGTCGGTTGGTCAAAGAGAGCTTGCCGATGGTGTCCCGATCTTCCTCCGGACTGAGTTGCAACACGGAAAACAGGCGTTTCACTTTTTCCTCTCCGTAAGTTTCCATCAAAAACCGGAACACTTGATAACACTGAGTGTAGTAGGCCGTCGCCTCCTGGTCTCCCATCTGTTCCAGATTGGCCTTCGTCAGTTGCGACAAGGACCAGCGAGGACGTTCCTTATTAGATTCCTCCCGGTTGTGCAACCCTGGCAACAAGTGGGATTGAAAATATTCTGCGGCACCTTCTTGCAACCAGTAGGCGGCATTATCCCCGGTCATCTCACTGACCATCAGATGAGTTACTTCATGAACGACCCCAGAGGAGATCAACTGCCGCTCCGTTCCACGGGCTCCGATCAGCTTGATAGACTCTCCCGCCTCATGCCAGCCTCCCGCCCATGGAGGGAGGGAAAGTTTGACCGACTGTCGGAACCAATCCGGTCGATGATAGATTTTCACTTCCACCAGATGCTTCGGCATCCAACCCATTTCTCGTTTTAATTCCTGAATCGCTTTATGTCCCGTCTCCAGGGCGATCGCCGCCTGATCAGCCAGACCGGTGTCCGAGTAGCGAACGGTGACATCGCCGCGGGTCAGATGGTGAAGGGGAAAATCAGCATCCTTCCACCCGGCGGCTGTCTCCTGAAACAGGACGGGGTACTTGAGGGTGAAGGTGTTCCCTTTCCGGGTATAACGCTGTTCCATCCACACTCGAATCTGATGCTCTTTCCAGGGAATCATGGAGATGACTCGCAACCGGTAGGATCCGGGATCTATCCATTGCACCGCATCATCAAACCAACGTTTTTGCTCTTGAATATAGGTTTTCATCTCCGGATGGAGACGGCTTAAAAAAAGCTTTTGATCCCTTTGGTTGACTGCATCCTGCTTTTCCTGAATCACATGGCGGATCTGCATCTGAGCCTCAGGCTCACTGCCGTGGACTTTTCGCGAAAGGGATCCCGCCCCTCCCGACAAAACCATGCCGATCACCAGCAAAAGCACCAGTATCCGTATGGATCCCTTTCGTATCAATGGCATGACCTCCAGGGAAAGCGATAATGATAGGATCAGATCGTGTCTGGTCATTCAGTTACAATGCGAAGAGGAAGATAGGCTGGATCTGACACATCTTAGTTTCGCTCAAATCAATACCCCTTTATGCATCTAAAAACCATGAAAAAAGGGAGCCCTTCGGCTCCCTTTCCTTGAAGATCCATTATTTGTTCCACAGATCAGCGATTCCCTGCAAAGAGAACCAGCCGGCGACCAAGGTGACCACCACAGCGAGGATCCCTAGCAGTATCAGCCAAGTGGGGTGATGATAATCCCCCACCACTTCTCGCTTCCTGGATGCCAACAGGATCGATCCCAGTGTCAGCGGGAGGATCAAACCATTCAAAGATCCTGCGATTACCAAAATGTTCACCGGTTGACCCACGACTGCGAAAATCAATGTGGAAAAGGCAATGAAAGCGATGATAATCCAATTGTTGTATTTCTCAATGGATCGATGAAAGGATCGCAAAAAGGAGACACTGGTATAAGCACATCCGATCACCGAGGTCATCGCCGCTGAAAAAAGCACGATCCCGAAGATTTTATAACCTACATCTCCCAGTGCGATTTGAAAGACCGATGCTGCCGGATTGCCTGGATTGAGCGTATATCCGGCGGCAACCACACCGAGTACAGCCAGGAACAGAAAGATACGCATGATACCCGTCGTCAAAACGCCGAGGTTGGCCGCTTTGCTGACAAAAGGAACGTACTTCTTACCGACAACTCCAGCATCGACCAGACGATGTCCCCCTGCAAAGGTGATATACCCACCCACGGTTCCCCCGACCAGCGTAATCATCGGTAATAGAAGAGCTCCGTAATCATCTGGGAGGATGGATTTCACTAGGGCGTCACCTGCTGGCGGATGAGTGGAGAACATCACGTAACCAACCATCACCAGCATGAGAGCCCCCAATGCCTGAGCCACGATATCCATCGCTTTTCCCGCATCCTTCAAACTGAATATGATGATGGCGAGAATGCCTGTGATCACGGCTCCGGTCACCGGCGAGATCCCGAAGAGGACATTGAGGCCTAGCCCCGCCCCAGCCACATTTCCGATATTAAAGGCCAATCCCCCGAAAACGATCAAAACGGCGATCACCGAGCCCAGACCAGGCAGCACCATATTGGCCACATCCTGCCCCCGCTTCCCTGAAACGGTGATGATCCGCCAGATATTCAATTGGGCACCGATATCAATAATGAGTGAGGCCAAGATCGCAAAAGCGAAATTGGCTGCAAATTGTTCTGTAAAAACAGCCGTTTGTGTCAAAAAAGCCGGACCGATGGAGGAGGTGGCCATCAGGAAAATGGCTCCCCACATCAACCGCTGATTCGCTTTGGGATCTGACCCGGATGAGGTATTCAGTTGATTCATGTCCGGCCCTCCATTCTTGCTGTAGGATTTACTCTATAGGTGCAGATAGCAGGTCTACCTCATATTGATGCTGGATCACCCGGTTCAACACCGGATCCCGCATTTCAAACTCATACCTTTCCGCAAATGTCAGCGACTTGGCCACGGTGTTGATCGTAGCGGAGAAAAACAAATTCCCCTCTTCCTCCACATTCATCTGTGCAAAAAGTTCTTGCCATTGTTCCGGAGTCATCAAGTCTGCACAGCTTCCTTTTTGATACAGTTGCCGTTCTCCCTCCGCAGTCACCCAACAGTTCCAGCTGCTCCCAATGATCTTTCACATCTTTCAAGCGCCAATCATCTTGAGCAATGATATTGGGGTAAGCTTGTTTTGACATGGGAACATTGAATGTCTCCAACTTCCGATCCGTATGATCACTTCCCACCGTGACAAACCATTCCCCTTGGGCCCGGATGAGAACATATTCGATCTCTCCGCTTGTTTCCTGATGCTGTACCTGAATGCGATCCGTAGTCGTCGGCAAATAATCCGCAATCGGATACAGAGTGGGGGTGGTTGATGGGACGGGAACCCCCAGTTTCGCCAGTTCATCGATATGTTCCTGTACTTTTTCCTGGTCGCTTCCGGCATAACCAGCGTTAAACACATGATTTGCAAGCAGCTCGATCGTTTCATCAGTTCCTTGTACATTGAGAATCAATTTGTTTTCCAATTGAACAGCCTCCAAATCAAGGAATTCAGTAAAGTTCGGGCATTCTACTGTCAAATACGGGGACATCTTTTCTCACTTGGGAGACCAGTTCCAGGGAGAGCTCCCCTGTCAAGGTCTCTTCCTGATCTTTGCTACCTGATTCCAGCACATTTCCCCATGGGTCGATGATCATTGAAGTTCCAGCAAAATCGACTCCGTCCTGTAAACCGACGGAATTGCAAGAGACGACGAACATCTGATTCTCGATCGCCCGGGCCATTTGTAGAGTTTTCCAATGATCCAATCTGGCGGTCGGCCATTCGGCAACGACGTGAAGAACCTCCACCCCCTCCAGAGCCAGCTTTCTCGCCAGCTCCGGAAAGCGCAAGTCATAACAGATGATCAGCCCCATCTTTACTCCATCCAGTTCAAATACCTCGACCCCCTTCTCACCTCCCTTTAAATACCGGGGTTCATCCAGCATCGGAACCAGATGGATCTTGTCATACTGATGGATCAACGTACCACCACGATTCACAACCAGGGCTGTGTTGTAAAAACCTTGTCCTTTATAGTTGGCAACCGAGCCGCCAATCATGTGAACACTGTATTCTTTGGCCAAGGATTGCAAGAACGAAAGGGTAGGCTCCCCGTTTCGATCTGCCACCTCCTCCAATTGCGGCAAGGTATAGGCAGTGGTCCACATCTCAGGCAACACCACCACATCCGGTTTCTCCACCTGGGCCACCTGGTCCAACCAGGCCCGTACTTTGTCGCGGTTTTTCTCAGGATCTCCCATGGCAATATTCATTTGATAGATCGCGTATTTCACTTCCGATTCCCTCCCATCATGACTGGGTCTTCACTATGCGATAGGATTGCTGCGTGTTTTCCAGATGAGTTACCATCGCTTGTTTAGCTCGTTCTGTCTCCCCTCGTTTCAGGGCCTCTAGAATCTCCCGATGTTCGCGGATCACCTCTTCCGTCCTACCCTGTTTTTTAATCGCTTGATGGCCGATGAGACGGGTCATGTTGTGAAGTTTGATGATCAATTCCTCGATCAGCTCATAATGAACAAACCGGATCATCCGATGATGGAATTTCTGATCCAATTTGATGAAAGCGATCCTGTCATCAGCTTCAATGGTTCGCATCTGATCTTCCACCAGTTTTGCCAAGAAGGAAATCTGCTCTTCTGTAACCGTTTTCAAAAGTTGGCCAATTACTTGACTCTCAATCGCTTTTCTAACCAGAAAAATCTGTTCCACTTCCGATTCCGTAAATTCTCTCACTTTCAGACCTTTCCTCGGAACGGGTAGAAGCAGATGATCATGGATCAAATCCTTGACGGCCTCTCTGACAGGTGTGCGTGAGATGTTTAACTCATGGGAAAAATCTGTCTCCGTATAAAAAACATCCGGAGTGAGTTTGCCGGTGAGAATCGCATGTTTCAACTGGTTATAGGTAGCCTGGTGTACAGTCTCCTTCTTAATCTCCGAACCGATATCCAACTCAGGCATTATATGAACCAACCTCTTTCTCAGATTCTTGGTAATTCAGGTTAGTCAAGAGAGTGCCCTCCGTTTTAAAAAGCAATGGACTCACGTCCCGAGTGCCTCGCCCCTAAATACAAATTCACCAGACACCCCCCATGCACTATGTATACATAGTACAGAATACATTGTCCAAAAGTAAATATATAAATTCAATTCTGTCACAGGTAAAACCATCCAATCCCTGCATAAATGAAACAAAAAACCCGTTTCCCAAGAAACGGGTCACTCCCTCGGATTCAGATGCTTCCGAGAAAGACAAAGCGAGCGATAAAGACCACAGCCAACACATACATAATGGGATGGACTTGCCTTGCCTTTCCAGCAAAGATCTTGACCAAAGGATACAGGATAAAACCGATGGCAATACCGGTTGCAATACTATAGGTCAGCGGCATCATCACCACAGTCAGAAAAGCGGGCGCTCCTTCGGTGAGATCCTTCCATTCGATCTCTTTCAGGCTGGAAGCCATCAAGATCCCGACGATGATCAGTGCAGGTGAGGTGATCGCCGACACCGATGCGAAGTTTTCCACCAGCGGGAAAAAGAAGAGCGCCAGTAGAAACAGCGCAGCGGAGGTGACGGCGGTCATTCCCGTCCGTCCCCCCGCCGCCACACCTGCAGTGGACTCCACATAGGAAGTGACAGTGGAAGTTCCCAAAGCGGCTCCAGACATGGTGGCCAAGGAATCCGCTGTGAGCGCACGACCGGCTCGGGGCAGTCGGTTCTCTTTCAAAAGGCCCGCTTGATTGGCCACACCCACCAAAGTACCGGCAGTATCAAAAAGATCCACAAAGAGAAAAGCAAAGATAATGGCGAAAAACCCCATGTCCAATGCGCCCATAATATCCATTTGCAAAAAGGTGGGAGCCAGACTTGGCGGTGCGGAGAAAAACTGGGTAGGAATCTTCACCACACCGATGATCATTCCCACTACCGCAATACCGATC
>CAUGKZ010000061.1 GCA_959600065.1 uncultured Kroppenstedtia sp.
CGTCTCCAGCTTGGGCAGTTCCATAAAATGAATCTCCAAATCATCAGTTAGTAAGATGCCTGTGCGATCCTCTCGCAAATGAAAGATATTGTGGTATTGTTCGCCCGGAAGATAGCGAAAGTTAATGATGTTGATGGTGATTGTCTTTTTGAGATACCGGTAATTCTGCCCCTCGCCGAGTTGCTCTTCATACAGCTTACTCCAATAGTACAGCGTCCGCTTCTCAATATTGTGATGATTAAAGAGCTGAATCTCAATGTTAATCTGTTTGCGATCCTCGGTGACGGCCCGGATGTCCAGTATGGACAGCTTGTCGTCGAGTGCATTTTTGTCGATGTACGGATTGACGAGAGTGATCTCTTTCAACAATTCGCCTTGACTCGCCTTAAAGGTCTCATTGAGGAAGGCAAGCAGGACGTCTTTATTTTCCTCGCTCCCAAAGATTCGTTTGAATACAAAGTCCACCTTGGGGTCAAGTAGACGATTCATGGGATCACCTCACTCCACCGAAGTTTCCCGGTTGGTGATTCTAGTATATCACGGTGTTGTTTTATTCTGTCAAATTTGTGGGTTTTATGGACGATTTGGACGGGAGAAATCCAAAGCAATCGCTTCATGAGTCCAAAAGAAAGGAGAGGGATGGTTTTCCCTTCACGCCAACCACCCCGGAATGAAGCTTCCGGGGTGGTTGGCATTCCTCTGCGATGAGGCTGACGATTACGGTCTTAAATGCTTCTTGAAAAACTGTGTGATGGCGTTGTAGCAACGGATCCGGTTTTTCATCTTCAGTACATCGTGCCCCTCATCCTCAAATAGGAGGTACTCTACCTCCTTGCCCATGGAGCGTAGCCTTTCCACCAGATCACTGGACTCCGCCTCTACCACCCGAGGATCATTTTTGCCTTGGATGACCAGGAGGGGACAGGTGAGGTGATCGATATGAGTTTGGGGAGAACGATCCAGGAGAAAATCGTGATCTTTTTCCGGATGGCCGAGGGCGATATGAAAGTAGGGTTTCCAGGTTTCCGGGATGCGCTCCATGAAGCTGAACAGATTATAGGGACCAAATAGATCGACTGCGGCTGACCACAGTTCCGGATGGCGGGAGGCCAGTGTCAGAGTCATGTATCCTCCATAGGAACGGCCCACTACGGCTGCTCGAGTGGTGTCGAGGTGAGGATCTTCCGCCAGCACCTGCATGGCGTGGACATGATCCAAGCGGTCCTGTCCCCCCCAGTCCCGATCCACTCGCTTCGTATAATCCAAGCCATAGCCGGTGCTACCCCGGACATTGGGCACAAATACACTGAACCCTTGTAGGGTAAGAAATTGGATCAGTGGCATGGAAAACCAAGCGAAATCCGGTCGTTCCTGGCCTTGTGGTCCCCCGTGGACGTAGTAGATTAGCGGTCGCGGTCCCGTAAAGCCCAGCTGTTCTGAGGGACGGTAGAGTCGGGCGGAGATGCGGAGGCCGTCATGGGAGATGAAGGAGGCATCCTCCCCAGGGGAAAGCTGTTTTGGATCCAGACCTAGGGTCTTTTCCTGAGTGCGGCGGATGATGCTTTGGCGGTGTTCTCCTTCCACAGTATACAACTGGATCGGAGAAGTGGCGGAGGAGAAGGCGAGAGCGTAGCGGTCCCCCTTTCTATCATAGGAGAATCCCTGTAAGACACCACCGTCTAGCGGGGAGTGTCCGCAGATCACCCGGTCGAGCCTCATTTTGCGGGGGGAATCCTCCCAAATGCCTTCATACAGCCAGGAAACGCCATCGATATTGTATTCGATTGCATAGCGGGAACCCTTCAGATGCTTCAGAGAAACCATTTCTCCCTGGCCGGTGTGTACCGTACCGGTCACCTCCACCTGTTGAACTTCCCCAGGCTCAGACAGGTCCAGCCACCCCAGTCCGTATGTATCCTCAAACAGCGCGGTGCGGAAGAGGAGCCCGCGATTCCCTGCAGTGAAGTGGCAGTCGGAGATCCCATTCAGTGGCACCTGCTCCCGATCGGACCGTTCTTCCAGAGGAGTTCCGTAGAGCCGTTTCGCTTCCCCCTCCCCCTGTTTCCACAGATAGAGCACGTGGTCTCCCACAGTATAACTGTCCCCGATGACAGCCTGGGTATGGTCCTCACTGACGCCCTCCACCCAGGCATCCCAGGGACTGTGGGCCAGCTGAACCAGCTCGCCGGTTTTCAGGTGACCCTGATAAGCTTCATGAAGGGACTCTTGTCTGGATTCCACGGACAGGTAGATGAGGTTACGCTCTGGATCTCCGCTAATCAAGTGGGCACGGTAGGAGGTGAAGGTGTCGCCGAAGGCCGGCTCGGGAAACCCACCCTCGATGGGAATCCGCATCGGTTGGTAATTTTCATCCCCATCCGCATCGATCATCACCAGGATCTGGCCCAGCTGGGGAAAGATAAGATAAGGTTCCCCACCGACGAGATCGGGATTTTGCAGAGCGATATGTCCCGGCAGGAGCGGTTGTGGAATGCCGCCCTTCACTTCCACGGAATAGAGATTCAAATGTCCGCCAAGGTCACTGATAAAATAAAGCCGATCCCCTACCCAGCGGGGGCTGAGGAAGAGACGCGCCGACAGAAGGGATTCAATTCGTGCCATTTCAACCTCTCCTTTGCGTGGTTTACTTACTACTATTTTGTAGGGAAAAAGACAGGCGTGTTGATTCACCCTATTTCAGGTAGGAAATCAGGTCAGGATGGTGGGACGGTGAAGAGCGAAAGGGTCGTTTCGTTTCCATCATCCACTTTATGGTTTATCAACAGAAAAAAGCACCTTATCACCTTGATGTCTACCTGGTGAATTCTTCTATCTACAGTTTACTGACACGGATGGAGATTGCCAAGGGCCTGCGGCCCCAGGGGCTTTGCTACTTTCTTTTGCGGTGTGGTATAGTTAGTGCCGATATAACCACGTTTTCGGTGATGAGGTGGCGTTTTGTTGAAGCGGATGATTCCTAATGAATTTGTTCAATCCATTTATGAAATCGATTGGAACTCCCTGCAACGGCGGGGGGTGAAGGCGGTGGTGGCGGATCTGGACAACACCCTGGTGGAAACGACTCGGCCAGAAGCGACTCCGGAGTTGGTCAGCTGGTTGGATCAGTTGCGAGGGATGGGATTTAAAGTGATGATTGTCTCCAATAACAATCTCACCCGAGTCTCCCGGTTTGCAACCCCCTTGCGCGTCCCCTATATCCACCGGGCGAAAAAGCCCCTCTCCGCTGCCTTCAGACGAGCGCTGAACCGGTTGGAAGTGGATGCCGGCGAGACCGTGATGATCGGCGATCAGTTGATTACCGATGTGTTCGGGGGAAACCGTCTGGGTCTTTATACGATTTTGGTGGTTCCAGTCTCCCAGGGGGAGGGATTCTTCACCCGGTTGAACCGGAGGGTGGAGCGCTTGGTGTTTTGGTGGATGAAAAAGCGAGGACTGTCGGTTGGGGAGGGACGTAATAAATGATGGAACAGGAAATCCAGTGTGAAGGGTGTGGAGTTCCACTGCAGACGGAGCATCCGGAGAAGCCGGGTTATATGCCTCCGGTAGCTCTGGAACGGGAGCATCCCATCTGCAAACGTTGTTTTCGGATTCGTCACTATAATGAAGTGGCGCCGGTGGAGCACGATCCGGATGCCTATCTGAGGATGTTGGGGGAGATCAGCCACCGACAGGCGCTGGTGGTTCAAGTAGTGGACCTGTTCGATCTGTCAGGCAGTTGGATTCCGGGGATTCAGCGGCATACCGGCGGCAATCCGATCCTTATCCTGGGCAATAAGCTGGATCTCTTCCCCAAGTCGGCTAAGGTGCAGCGTCTGAAAGAATGGGTCTATCATACCGTCGGCGAGTTGGGTGTCAAGCCGGTGGATGTGGTCTTGACCAGTGCGGCCAAGGGGTTTCATTTTGATAAAGTGGCCCAGGCGATTGAGACTTGCCGGCAGGGCCGAGATGTCTTTGTGACGGGGACGGCCAATGTGGGCAAGTCCACTCTGATTAACCGGTTGCTGAAGGAGTTTGGCAGCGGGGAAGAGGTGATCACCACCTCCCCCTACCCTGGAACCACCCTGGATACCATCCATATCCCTTTGGAAGGGGAGCGAGAGCTGGTGGATATGCCGGGAATCGTGCGGCGGGACCGGTTGAGTGAGTGGGTGGCGCCGGAGGAGCTGGGTCAGATTCTGCCTCAAAGTGAGATCAAACCGAAGGTTTATCAACTGAACGAGGGACAGACTCTCTTTTTCGGTGGCTTGGCCCGGATGGATTACAGCGCAGGGAAGCGTCAGCCCTTTGTCTGTCATATGGCCAACTCCCTTTATATTCACCGTACCAAGCTGGCTCGGGCGGATGAAGTTTGGGAGAATCATCGGGGGGAGCTCCTGTCCCCGCCGAAGGACCCCTCTTCTTTGCCGGCGCTGGTGCGTCACACCTTTCATCTCGACGGTAAACAGAAACAAGATCTGGTCATCTCCGGACTGGGCTGGATCGCCACAGGCAAAGAGCGGGCTCAGGTCGAACTGTGGGTGCCACGTGGGGTGGGCGTGGAAGTACGGCCGGCGATCCTGTAGAAACATAGGTTGGTTTATCTAAAAATAGAGGAGGGTAGGGCTCGAATTCCTAGAAGTGTTGTGAAATACCCGTTCACAGGGAGGGGGGAAACAGAATGAAACTGGAGGCGGAGACAGAAAAGACAGGATTAGTCGGCCACCCAGTGGCCCATTCTAAATCACCGGTGATGATGAATGAAGCCTTCAGTCAGGAAGGACTTCCTTGGATCTATCTCGCCTTTGACGTGGACTCTGAAGAGCTGGGGCAGGCGGTGGCGGGATTGAAGAGCCTCGGTTTTCGAGGCTGGAATGTGACCCTTCCCCACAAGGTGGCTGTGATGGAGCATCTGGATGAGATCGAGGAAAGCGCCCAGGAGATCGGAGCGGTCAATACGGTGATTCAGCAGGACGGCCGCCTGATCGGCACCAACACTGACGGTGCCGGTTACCTGGAGTCTTTGGTGCGAGAGACGGGCTTTGATGTCAAAGGGCGGCGGGTAGTGATTCTGGGGGCCGGCGGTGCGGCTCGTGCCGTCAGCTACACCCTGGCCCGAGCAGGGGCGGAGCAGATCCGGATCGTGAACCGGACGGAAAAAAAAGCGCAAGACTTGGCGGAACACCTTCGCCGTTGGACCCGTGCCGACGGGATTTCTCCGGGAGAAGCCAGCATCGCAATCCGGGAGGCGGACTTGTTGGTACAGACCACCTCGGTAGGCATGCATCCCCACCTGGAAGGCTGTCCGGTGGATCCTGCCTCTCTCCACGGGGATCTCCTGGTGAGTGACTTGATCTATCGTCCACGGCAGACCCGCTTGTTGCGGGAAGCGAAAGCCCGAGGGGCGCAGGTGCACAGTGGGCTGGGGATGCTACTTTACCAGGGGGCATTGGCCTTTGAACGGTGGACGGGCCGACGAGCCCCGGTGAAGCGGATGGGCGAGGTTTTGAAGCAGTCACTGGAGGAGTCGGGATGAAGACAGGGAAGAAAATCGGGATCTACGGGGGCACCTTTGATCCGATCCATATCGGTCACCTGATGATGGCCGAACAGGCCCGCCAGGCGGTGGGATTGGAGGAGGTCTGGTTTGTGCCGGCCTCCACTCCTCCTCATAAACGAGACGTTTCCGCTTCCGCCAAGGACCGGTTGGCCATGGTGGAACGGGCGGTGGCAGACCATCCCTCCTTCCGGGTTTCCCGGGCAGAGATGGATCGGAGCGGACCTTCCTACACTGTGGACACAGTGCGGCTGCTCTGTCAGGAACAGCCGGATACTCGTTTTTTTCTGATAATGGGTGCAGATATGGTGCTTGATTTGCCGCGATGGGTTAGAATAGAAGAAATCCTTGCTTCAGTGGAAGTAATCGGTCTGATGCGGGTGGGGGTGAAGTTGGATAGGAGGCGGATTCCCGACCATATTAAGAACAGGGTCACCTGGGTCAGGGAAGGGGTCTGGGTGAATCTCTCCTCTACCTGGATCCGGGAGCGGGTAGCGGCAGGAGGCTCCGTCCGATATTTCGTCCCCGAGTCGGTCAGACAGTATATGGAGGAGCATCGACTCTATGAATCGAAATGAACTGGCGGAAGCCGTCCGGAAGCAATTGCCGAAGACTCGTTGGGAGCACACCCTGCGGGTGGTGGAGACGGCCGTGGAACTGTCCGATCGTTTTGGAGCGGACCGGGAGCAGGCCCGGCTGGCTGCACTCTTACACGATTATTGTAAGTTTTGGCCACAGGAGCAGATGGCAGAGATCATTCGGGAGCGTGGCTTGTCCCAGGATTTGTTGGAGTATCATGTGGAACTGTGGCATGCCCCGGTGGGGGCGGAGGTGGTCAGGGAAGATTTGGGGATTGAAGATGAAGCGGTGTTGGATGCGATCCGTTATCATACCACAGGCCGGCCGCATATGTCTTTATTAGACAAAGTGATCTTCCTAGCGGATTATATTGAACCGGGAAGACAGTTTCCTGGAGTGGAGGAAGTACGTGAGTGGGCCCGCAAGGATTTGGATCAGGCCGTGTGGAAGTCATTGGACAAGACGCTGGTTTTTCTCATCGGGAAAAATCAAAAAGTCTATCCCCTGACCTGGGCTGCCCGCAATGACATGGTGGACCGGGTCCACCAACCAAGATCGAAGGAGGAATCTCTTTGAACCTAGTGGAAATCGCCCAAGTGGCGGCTGCGGCCGCTGAGGAGAAGAAAGCCCAACACGTCAGTATTCTCGATATTCGAGGCTTGTCTGTGATCGCTGATTATTTTGTGATTTGTCATGGAAATTCTCAGACACAGGTGCAGGCGATCGCTGAATCCATCAAAGATAAGATGGAACAAGTGGGATCTCCCCCGCGAGCGGTGGAGGGCTTGTCCGAAGCACGTTGGGTGTTGATCGACCTCGGCGATGTGGTCGTCCATGTCTTCCACAAGGACGAGCGGGATTTCTACGATTTGGAGCGTCTGTGGGGAGATGCAGCTCAAGTGAATGCCCAATAACTGGATGTGTGCACCCAGTGCAAACAAAAAACGGGAAGATCGTTGACATGGATCCAATGTATTGCATATAATGTTAATTAAATTATTAAGCGGTAGCATGAGAACCCTATTTAAATCAGGTGATGACGGGGAGCAGTAATCTGTAACCTCCTGCCCAGAGAATCGGCGGCCGGTGCGAGCTGATGTGGAGGAACAGGTGAACTCACTCCGTCGCCTCACAGGGGAAGGGATCGAGTATCCTGTGACGATTGATCCCCGATAACGGATCTGGAAGAGCGGGCATCCATCGGATGCCAAGCAGGGTGGTACCGCGGGAGATTGTGAACCAACCTCTCGTCCCTGGCAACCGAGCCGGGGGCGGGAGGTTTTATATGTCTGGAGGGTGATTACGTGAAAAAGTACATACCTCAGGAGATCGAGCCCAAGTGGCAACAGATCTGGGAAGAAAATGATGCTTACCGGACACCGGAACAGGTGTCCGACCGACCGAAATTCTATGCACTGGAGATGTTTCCCTATCCTTCGGGGGAAGGGCTCCATATGGGACACGTGCGCAATTACTCTATGGGAGACCTGGTTGCCCGCTTTAAGCGAATGAACGGTTACGAAGTGATCCATCCGATGGGTGCCGATGCTTTTGGGATGCCTGCTGAAAACGCTGCCATTCAACGAGGGGTGAATCCTCGGGAGTGGACATTAAACAATATGAAACGGATTCGGGAGGAGCAGACTCGGCTCGGTATATCCTATGACTGGGACCGGTATGTGGGAACTTGCACTCCGGAATATTACCGGTTCAGCCAGTGGTTGTTCCTGCTTTTCCACGAGCGGGGGTTGGCCTACCGCAAACAGGGGGC
>CAUGKZ010000062.1 GCA_959600065.1 uncultured Kroppenstedtia sp.
TGGCAACTCTGGATTAAAGCCCTCCACATGCTCTTTCTCTTTTTGTAAAAAAGATTCCGGAATCAACATGGGAAAATAAGCATTCCGATGTCCTGTCTCCTTAAATCGCCGATCCATCGCCTCCTGAATCCGCTCCCATAATTCATACCCATCCGGCTTGAACACGATGCAGCCGCGGACGGGAGTATAATCCATCAAGTCTCCCTTTCGGATGACATCGATATACCAGCGGGAGAAATCCTCCGACTGGGGGGTGATCTCCTTCACAAATTTTTTCTCATCGCCCATCTGAAATCACTCCTTGATCCCATGGTAAACAAAAATCTCCCATCCCTAAAAGGGACGGGAGATTCAACCCGCGGTACCACCCCGATTGACCGCAGAGCACCTGCGATCCACTCGATCCCGATAACGGAAGGGCATCCGGCGTGGCTCGTCGCCAGCGGCTCCAGGATGGGGAACAGATACCTGTGCATCGACCTTCCAGTCGAGAGCCGACTTCCTGGGACACAGTCGTACCTGCGGGTCCTTTCATCACCTTCTTCGGAAAAATCATATCAGGTGGAAAACGCATTGTCAATTTGTTGCGGATCAAGGATAACGCTTTGGAGATTGATCGTCCTAGAAGTTGTGGGAAAACTGTTCACAGAGAGGATGGGGTTTCAGGGCTGTTGATTAACCAGAAAATGAGTGGAGGAAATAAAACTGACCTTTCTCTCTACCTATTGGCTCCATCGTAAAATATTGCTTGAGGGGACGGGGATGGTGGGACGGCTCGATCTCTTGCAAAGAGCGCAAAGGCTCTTCACCGTCCCACCACCCCGATCTTATTTCTCGCCCAAAATATGGATAACCAACACGCCTGGTTGGGCTTCACATGGATCGGATCGGTAGAACTTAGACGCCGGAATGTGAAAGGCCATCTGACCCTCCGATAGATGTAAATCACAACGTTTCTAGCTTCATTACGATCTGTGTCCTCATTCCCAAGCCCCATGTTAAGCAAATAGCAGGATAAACAGTGCATATTCGAAGAGACAGCAGATGATGGCAGGGATGCACAGAACAAATCCCAACAGAAGCGAAATCCAGGTGCGGGGATGGGAGGCAGCATATCGGTAGGAGAGAATCCCCGCCACCACTTGACTGACTCCCAAGGGAAGGACAAACAAAAGTCCGAACCCGCTGACCCAGAACCAGAGGAGCTCATGTTGCACAGGAGAAGGCTCCATTCCCCCAAACAAGTGGTACCGGCTTTGGATCCGCAAGTAACCGATGAAAAACATCAGGCTCCAGATTCCGTAATATATGACCACGCTCCAGAACCATTTTTTCACCTTGTGACCTCCCCGGCGTGGTTTCCCTTTTCCGTTCATCCTATGCGCCGAGGGTGGGATTCTTCCCCGGAAACATGAAGAAGCCTTTCTTTTTCCCCCTTTCCTTGTCGTGTATAATAATCCTGAATGGAACGAGCGGCTTGGGAGGATGAGCATGCTGACCGAACGCATGAAAACATGGCGACATGTATTTAAACTGGATCCCAACCGATCCCTGTCCGAGAGTGCCTTGGAAAAGGTATGTACCGCTGGTACCGATGCAGTGATCGTGGGAGGAACCGATGGTATCACTTATGAAAATTCCCGGGAGCTGATCCAGCGGATCACTGAATACCCGGTGCAATGTGTCCAAGAGATTTCCGTTGAATCGGCTGTTGTCCCCGGTGCGGACGGCTATCTGATCCCCGTTGTCCTCAATTCTAGCTCCCACCGTTGGGTAGTGGAGGCACAACACCAGGCGATCCGGAAATATGGAGACTGGATTCCTTGGCAGGATGTAGCCGCCCTCGGCTATGTGGTCCTCCATCGGGAATCCAAGGTGGCCCGCCTGACAGAAAGTCGGACAGAGATGGAATCCGCCGACTTGACGGCTTACGCTCGCTTGGCGGAATTTTTGTTCCGGATGCCCGCTCTGTATGTGGAGTACAGTGGTATGTACGGTGAGGAGAGAATGGTGCGGGCAGCGCGCCAAGGTTTGGAAAAGTCTCGTCTGTTTTACGGGGGCGGGATTTCCCGGGAAGAGCAGGCTCAGGTGATGAGCCGGGCGGCTGACACCGTGGTCGTGGGCAACCTGGTGTATCAAGACCTGGAGGCTGCGCTACAGTCTGTCCGCTGGGTCAAGGAAACGGAAACCAACGGAGCATCGCAGGACGATTAAAGTGGAAAGGTGCGGATCAGAATGCAAAACACCTGGACGAAGGGCTCCCTTCTCCAAGGATTGAACCCCGACCAGAGACTAGCAGTGGAGACAACGGAAGGCCCGCTTCTGATCGTGGCCGGGGCTGGCAGTGGAAAAACGCGGGTGTTGACCAACCGGGTGGCCTACCTGTTATCGGAGAAACGAATCCACCCCTGGAACATCCTGGCGATCACATTTACCAACAAAGCGGCTCGGGAGATGAAAGACCGGATCCACGCCTTGGCTGGAGCTGAGGCGGAGGAGATCTGGATCTCCACCTTTCACTCCATGTGTGTTCGCATCCTGCGTCGGGATATTGACCGGATCGGTTTCAACCGCAATTTCACCATTCTGGACAGTTCCGATCAACTGACAGTGATCAAACAGATTTTGAAAGAGAAGAACCTGGATCCGAAGCAGGTTCCCCCTCGGGGATTATTAAACCGGATCAGTAACGCGAAGAACCAGCTCCATTCCGTCCAGGACATGAAGGATCGGGCCCAAAGTTACATGGAGGAACTGGCGGCGGAGGTCTTTGAATCCTACCAGGACAAGCTTCGCACCAATCAATCCCTGGATTTTGACGACCTGCTGACGGAGACCGTTCGCCTGTTCCAACAGGTGCCGGAAGTGCGGGACTATTATCAGAGGAAGTTTCAATATATCCACGTGGATGAATACCAGGATACCAACCATGTACAGTATGTGCTGGTTCGCCTGTTGGCGGAACATCATCGCAACCTGTGTGTGGTGGGGGATTCCGATCAATCTATCTACCGTTTTCGTGGAGCAGACATCACCAATATTCTTCACTTCGAACGGGATTATCCTGAGGCCCAAGTGATCAAACTGGAACAAAACTATCGCTCCACACAAACGATCTTGAAGGCAGCCAACGGGGTGATCGCTCGCAATATGGAGCGCAAACCGAAGGATCTGTGGACAGAGAATTTATCCGGGGAGCCGGTGCAACTCTATGAAGCGGAGAATGAACATGAGGAAGCCTATTTTGTGGCAGACACGGTTGTAAAAGAGCGGAAGGAGGGAAAGGATTACAAGAGTTTCGCGGTTTTGTACCGGACCAATGCCCAATCCCGGGTGCTGGAAGAAGTGTTCATGAAGTCTAACATCCCCTACCGGATGGTAGGCGGGCTGAAGTTTTACGAGCGGAAGGAGATCAAAGATCTGCTGGCTTATTTGCGGCTTCTGGTCAATCCCGACGATGATCTCAGCTTGCGTCGGGTGATCAATGTGCCCAAGCGAGGGATTGGACAGGCTACGGTGGACAAAATTGCAGCTTTTGCCGACCAAGAGGGGATCTCCATGATGCGAGCGCTCCTGGAGGTAGAGAGGATCGGCCTCTCCAACCGCTTTCTCCGGCCTTTAGAGAGATTCACCAGCTTGATCAAAGAGCTGAATGCGATGTTGGAATATCTGTCGGCGGGAGAGTTGACAGAAGAAGTGCTGGAACGGACGGGCTATCGGGAAGAACTGAAAAAGGAAGAGACGGTGGAAGCGGCCACCCGCCTAGAAAACATCGATGAGTTTCTATCTGTGACCCGGGAGTTTGAAGAGAAAAACGAAGATAAATCTTTGGTAGCCTTTTTGACGGATTTGGCCTTGATCTCCGATGTGGATACACTGGAAGATGAAGGGGAGACTCCAGAGGATACTGTCACCCTGATGACTCTGCACTCCGCCAAAGGGCTAGAATTTCCCCAGGTGTTCTTGGTGGGGATGGAAGAGGGGATCTTCCCCCACAGCCGTACCTTGGACGACCCTGAGGAACTGGAGGAGGAGCGGAGGCTGGCTTATGTGGGAATCACACGGGCGGAAGAGAAATTGTACCTCACCCGAGCGAAGATGCGGATGCTCTTCGGCCAGACCAGCGCCAATCCTCCCTCCATTTTCCTGCGGGAGATTCCACAGGAACTGGTGGAGCCCGTCGGAAAACCGGCGGCGGTTTTGCAAAAGCCGGTGTTGCGCCAGGGGCCGGTTCGCCCCAACCCTGATACGGAGACGGATTGGGGTGTAGGGGACAAGGTGAATCATAAGAAATGGGGAGTCGGTACCGTCGTCAAGGTGCAAGGGGAAGGGCAGGATCTGGAGTTGAATATCGCTTTTCCCGCCCCCACAGGTGTGAAAAGGTTGTTAGCCCAGTTTGCCCCTGTCACCAAGATTTAAGGTATGTATGGGAATTCTAGTTTCGGAAGGAGTGTGATGTGGGAGTTCCAGCGGGAGGGTGGGTCTTCCGTAGAATCCCTTTGGCTGTCGGAATAACGAAAGGTGACGGATCACTCCATCCCGACGGGTCACAGCCATGGATGGATCAGAAACACCCTAAAGGTGTGAGAGAGGGAGGAAGGATGGCGTGGAGAAGAAAGAAGTAGAACGGCGGATCGAGGTCCTGCGCCGGGAAATCCATGAGCATGACCATCGTTACCATGTGTTGAACGAGCCGGTGATCAGTGATCAGGAATATGATGCCACGATGCGGGAGCTACTCGATCTGGAAAAGGCACACCCGGAGCTCATCACCCCGGACTCCCCCAGTCAGCGTGTCGGCGGGGAACCGCTTCCCTATTTTGAAAAGGTACGGCATACTCAGCCGATGCTGAGCCTGGCTAATGCTTTTAACTTTGCGGAGTTGCAGGAGTTTGACCGACGGATTCGCCGGTTGGGCGAAGTGGACGAGGTGAACTATGTTTGTGAGTTGAAGATTGACGGGTTGGCGGTCTCCATCCGTTATGAAGAGGGCGTGATGGTTCGCGGCGCCACCCGGGGGGACGGCAACACCGGGGAGAACATCACTCAGAATCTGAAGACGATCCGCTCCTTACCCCTGCGGCTGGGGAATCAAGTTACTCTAGAAGTGCGTGGAGAAGCTTTTCTTCCCCGAAAGGAGTTTGAACGGATCAATAAGCAGAAGGAGAGTCGCGGCGAGACCCTGTTTGCCAATCCGCGCAATGCGGCAGCGGGAGCCCTGCGACAGTTGGATCCCAGACTGGCTGCAGAGCGGGCTCTCGATATCTTCCTCTACGAAATGGAGGGACTCCAGGGTTCAGAGAGGCCAAAGACTCATACCGAATCCTTGGATCGCTTGTCCCAGTGGGGGCTGAAGGTGAACCCGGAGCGGGTGACTGTCAAGGGAATCGATGATGTGATGCAGTTTATTGATCATTGGCGGGAACACCGGGAAGAGTTGGGTTATGACATTGATGGCATTGTGATCAAGGTGGATGACTTGGAGCTGAGAGAACGGCTGGGTACCACCGCTAAAAGCCCGCGCTGGGCGATTGCCTACAAGTTCCCCGCGGAGGAAGGTGTCACTGTCCTGCGGGGCATTGAGATTAATGTGGGTCGGACTGGGGCCATCACCCCTACTGCCAGGTTGGATCCGGTGATCTTGGCGGGTACCACCGTCCAGCGGGCTACCCTTCACAATGAAGATTTCATCCGGGAAAAAGAGATCCTGCTGGGGGATCATGTGATTGTGAAAAAGGCGGGGGATATTATTCCAGAGGTGGTCGGTGTCGTTCCAGAGCGTCGCACCGGAGAGGAGCAACCCTACCGGATGCCGACAGAATGTCCCGAATGCGGCAGTGAACTTGTCCGGTTGGAGGGGGAGGTGGCCTTACGTTGCATCAACCCCCAATGCCCCGCCCAGACCCGGGAAGAGATTATTCACTTTGTCTCCCGAGGAGCAATGAATATCGAAGGACTCGGGGAAAAGGTGGTCACCCAGCTTTTCAACGCCAACCTCCTTCGAGGACCCGCGGATCTTTATGACCTGAAGGCGGAGGACTTGATCCCCCTGGAGCGGATGGGGAAGAAATCGGTGGAAAATCTCTTGGCGGCCATCGAAGGAAGCAAGCAAAACTCAGTTGAAAAACTGCTTTTCGGTCTGGGGATTCGCTTTGTCGGTGCCAAGGGAGCCCAAATTTTAGCGCAGCATTTCGGTGGGATGGAAGCGATCATGGCGGCGGACCGGGAGGCGTTGGAGGCTGTCGATGAGATCGGACCCAAAATGGCAGAAAGTATCGAGACCTATTTTTCTAAACCGGAAGTGAAGGAGACGATCCGCCGCCTGGAAGCAGCAGGGGTCAATATGTTGTATAAGGGACCGGTACCGGTACAGCAGGCGGATTCAGACAGCCCCTTCGCTGGCAAAACCGTGGTTCTCACTGGGACACTGGAATCCATGTCCCGCAAGGAAGCTGCCGACCGCATCGAAGCACAGGGGGGCAAGGTGACCGGCAGTGTCAGTAAAAGCACCGATTATGTTATCGCTGGAGAAAAGGCGGGTTCCAAACTAAAAAAAGCTCGTGATCTCGGGGTGGAAATCGTGGATGAACAGACCTTTTTGGGGATGTTGGAGGAGTGAATCAGGGGAAGAGAAAGTTCCCAGGCACCGTTGTACTACAGGCATAGGCAACTAGGGTCTGTGGTTGGTAGTCCCTGCCAAATTCCATTCCGGCTGAGGCGAGGTGGCAGGAATTATTCCTGTATACCAAGTCGGGCCACCGGGGATTCGGGTGGCCTGACTTGCTGGGTCTTTGCTTTCGGGTCGGGTCAGTTTTTTTCAGACAGATCCACTTCGAAGTTGGTGCAGGGGAGAAGTTGGTGATAATGGTCCACCGCTTGCAGAAGGTAGCGAACCCCCTCGTCGGTTTTTCCTGATTGAATGTAATGTTTGCCGAGAGTGTGGGTGGCCCGGGCCGTGTTTTCCGGGGTACCCAAACGGAGAAAAGATTGGATCGCTTCCTGGTAGTAGCGGATGAATTCCTGGTAATTTCCACGATGATAGTAGATTTGTCCAAGAAAAATCAGACATTCGGACTTGAGGCGTTCCCGGGATTCCAGCAGAGGGATCGCCTTCTCAATATGAACTTGCGCCTGATCCAAGTCCCCGGTTTTCAAGTAGGTTTGACACAAAATCTGGTGGACGAATCCCTCTTCCCAAGCCGGCAGATAACTGGGACTGACCACTTCCAGTGATTGGTTTAGGTAGTGGATCGCCTGCTTGCAATCCTCCAACCGCAGATAACAGACCCCCAGTTCATGGTAGGTGCGGGAAATCAGTATTTTGGAAAACTTAAATTGGTCGGCGATCCGGAGAACCCGTTCAAAGCACTCGATCGCCCCTTGGAAATTTCCCTTGTTGGTGTAGCAAGCCCCCAGGGTGTTGAACATGGAGCACACTTCCAGCCAACGATCTTGCTTCAACATGATATTGATCGCTTTCTCCGTGTATAGAATGCCGAGGGCGGGATCGGAAAGGATCAGGTGGGTTTTACCCAGATTCCCGTAGATATAGGCTTTTTCAGTGTCATCCGTTACTTGGGGGAACAGTTTTTCCGCCTGATTGTAGCAAAGAAGGGCTTGATCGTACATGTCATGCAAAAAATGAATGTTTCCTTTTATGCGCAGATACCAGACCCGCAGGTTGATATCTTCCTTAGGGTCTCCCCACCTCTGTTCAAAAGCGGCCAATTTGGTTTGGTATTCCTCTTTTTTGGAAAAATGAATTAGAAAATTGATTTCTATCAAATCGGTTTTCATATGGATCCGTTGATCAGGGGTCTTCCCGGAGAGCTTTTTCAATTCCTCGAGGGAGGCTTTGGCTT
>CAUGKZ010000063.1 GCA_959600065.1 uncultured Kroppenstedtia sp.
TTCTCCTCTTTCGAGGATAATCGAGCCGAATCGCCCAGCACTTCTCCCTTTTTATCGATCCATGTCACCCGGGTATCCAGAGAATCACCAAATCGATCTGCCTGTCGTTGAAGCTCAGCCGGCTCTTCCCACAACGCCTCCTGGTTGACCGTCTTTGCCAACAACTGTCCTTCCTTTTCGAGACGTTCCTTCAACGAATCGATAGTGGATGCCTTCAGGAGAAGCGCCACAAAAATACCGGTGCCCAGCACCGAAATTCCGATCATGGATAGAAACATGACCGTCAAGCGGTTGTGGAGAGATTTCATGATTCCTTCGGTCCCTCAAATTTATATCCGATCCCACGCACCGTCTTGATATAGATTGGGTTACGCGAATCCTCCTCCACTTTTTCTCGCAGATGACTCACATGAACATCCACAATTCGGGTGTCTCCGATATAGTCATAATCCCAAACCGCATTCAACAGCTGATCCCTGGATAATACTTTTCCACGGTGAGAAGCTAGATGGATCAACAACTCAAATTCCTTGGGGGTCAGTTCCACGGGATCTCCGTTTTTCCGTACTTCATACCCTTCCGTGTCCATTTCCAGCTCCCCCACTCGCAGGTACTTTCGATCCTCTTGAATTCCCTGTTCCCGCAAGGCTCCCATACGACGGAGGATCGCTTTCACCCGTGCTACCAGTTCCCGGGGGCTGAAAGGTTTGGTCATATAATCATCAGCCCCCAGTTCCAGTCCGAGCACTTTATCAAATTCTTCATTCTTGGCGGTCAACATCAGAATCGGAAGATGGCTATTTTTCTTACGGATTTCCTTGCAAACTTCCAATCCATCCATTTGGGGAAGCATCAGATCCAGCACGATCAGGTCAAATAATCCTCCTTCCACCTTCTCCAAGGCGGAGGGTCCATCGGAGGCCACCTCCACGGCAAACCCTTCCTTTTCCAGGTTGAATTGAACCAATTTCACGATGGAGGGTTCATCGTCAACCACCAGCACTTTTTGTTTGCTCATCATCTAGCCTCCGCTTCATCGATTCTCCCATACTTAGACGATCTGCAAAAAAGAACAGGGGTGCTACAATTATTCTCTCTCACTGTTATGGCTCCATTCAAGTCCATCGTACACAATCCGTCACGGGAGTAAAGGGCCGGATGCATAAGGAAAGCACCCGAATTCTTCCATAAGAAAAAGCCCGGGAAAGGAATCCCGGGCTCCTTACAGTATTCAGTTCAATACCTTCATCACTTTCTGCACGGAATCGACGGACTGATCCAGCGCTTGTTTTTCTTCCTCAGTAAGATCCAATTCAATAATTTTCTCCAAGCCATTGGCACCGAGAATCACCGGAACGCCCAGATACAGGTCTTGATAGCCGTATTCGCCCTCCAGATAGGCGATAGCCGGCAGGATGCGCCGTTTGTCCTTGAGAATCGCCTCCGCCATTTGAACGAGGGAGGCGGCCGGAGCATAGTATGCGCTACCGTTGCCGAGAAGACCGACGATCTCGCCGCCCCCTTTGCGGGTTCGTTCCACAATGGCCTCCAGCCGATCCTTGGGCAGCCATTTTTCCAGAGGAACGCCACCTGCATAGGAGTAGCGAACCAAGGGAACCATGTCATCCCCGTGTCCGCCCAATACAAAGCCAGTCACATCTTCCACGGAAACGTTCAGTTCCTGAGCGATAAAAGTGCGGAAACGAGCGGTGTCCAGGACGCCGGATTGTCCGATCACCCGGTTTTTCGGAAAACCAGAGGTGCGGTACACTTCATAGGTCATGGCATCCACCGGATTGGTCAACACGAGGATGATGCAGTTCGGCGAATATTTCACCACTTGCTCCGTAACCGAACGCATCACTTTGGCATTGGTATTCACCAAGTCGTCACGGCTCATACCCGGTTTGCGAGCAACCCCGGCGGTAATGATGACCACATCTGAATCCTGGGTTTCAGCATAGTCGGCAGTCCCGGTGATGCGAGCATCCACCCCTTGCACCGGGGTGGATTCCAACATATCCAGTGCTTTTCCTTTGG
Organism: uncultured Kroppenstedtia sp.; assembly: GCA_959600065.1. Lineage (GTDB taxonomy): Bacteria > Bacillota > Bacilli > Thermoactinomycetales > DSM-45169 > Kroppenstedtia > Kroppenstedtia sanguinis. Next base: position 2,041 of record CAUGKZ010000063.1, read on the forward strand.
TCGGCTCCTCCGCATTGGGGATATCCACCAATACTACATCACCAAGTTCTTTCTGGGCCAGCATCAGAGCCGTCGTCGCCCCGGTGAATCCGCTGCCGATGACGGAAATTTTGTTTCTGCGGATGGTCATGACATTTCCTCCGTTTCAGAGTCTTTATAAGTTCTCGATCAGTTGGGTGGCAAATTCCGAACACTTCAGTTCCGTTGCACCCTCCATCAGGCGGGCGAAATCGTAAGTGACGGTTTTCTGGGTGATCGTCTGATCCATGGCACGGTAGATCCGATCTGCTGCTTCCTGCCAACCCATGTGTTCCAACATCAGGACCCCGGAGAGAAGGAGAGACCCGGGATTCACTTTGTCCATGCCGGCATATTTGGGAGCGGTACCGTGAGTCGCTTCAAAGATGGCATGGCCTGATTCAAAGTTGATATTGGCTCCCGGTGCAATCCCGATGCCCCCCACTTGGGCGGCTAGGGCGTCAGAAATGTAATCCCCATTCAGGTTCAGAGTGGCGATCACATCGTATTCTGCTGGACGGGTCAGGATCTGTTGCAAGAAGGCATCCGCAATGGAATCTTTCACAATCAGCTTGCCAGCAGCTTCCGCCTCGGATTGGGCTTGGTTCGCCGCATCCAGACCTTTCTCTTCTTTGATTCGATCATACTGAGACCAGGTGAATACCTTGTCACCGTATTCCCGTTCCGCCAACTCATAGCCCCAGCTTTTGAATGCCCCTTCGGTGAACTTCATGATATTTCCCTTGTGGACGAGGGTGAGACTCTTGCGACCGTGTTCGAGGGCATAGTCGATCGCCGCCCGCACCAAGCGCTCCGTTCCCTCCCGGGAAACCGGCTTAATCCCGATCCCGGAAGTCTCAGGGAAACGAATCTTTTTGACTCCCATCTCTTCGCGGAAGAAACGGATCACTTTTTGTGCTTCTTCAGACTCGGCTTCCCACTCGATCCCGGCATAGATATCCTCAGAGTTTTCCCGGAAGATCACCATGTCCACCTGTTCCGGTTTTTTCACCGGTGACGGTACTCCACTGAAATAACGGACCGGACGCAGGCAGACGAACAGATCCAATTCCTGGCGCAAAGCCACATTGAGGGAACGGATCCCGCCGCCCACCGGCGTGGTCAGAGGACCTTTGATCGCCACAGTATACTCTCGGATGGCCTTTAATGTCTCTTCCGGTAACCACTCACCAAATTGATTGTATGCCTTCTCACCTGCATAAATCTCGAACCATTCGATTTTTCGTTTGGATCCGTAAGATTTTTCTACCGCCGCGTCCAAGACACGTCGGGCCGCCGCCCAGATGTCCGGGCCGGTACCGTCTCCTTCGATAAAAGGGATAATCGGATGATCTGGAACACGAAGTTCCCCGTTTTCGAGAGTAATCTTATCTCCGGTTTGTGGAGCCTCGTACCGTGCCATACAAACACTCCTTTTCCTGCTTTTATGGGTATAGAACCCTTTATCTGTTCTCCAGGGGGATATAAGACTGATGGACCGGTCCCGTATATTCAGCACGAGGACGAATCAGACGATTGTCCGCATACTGCTCCAGCACATGAGCCGTCCAACCGGAAACGCGGCTGATGGCAAAAATCGGAGTGAACAGATTCCGAGGGATGCCTAAATAATGATAAGTGGAAGCGGAATAGAAATCCACGTTGGGTTTCAACCCTTTTTCCCTCACTACCAACTCATCGATCTTTAATGACATCTCGTACCATTTTTTATCACCTGTCAACTCACTCAGTTGCCGGGACATCTCTCGCAGATGTTTGGCCCGGGGATCCCCATCTTTGTATACCCTGTGACCAAAGCCCATAATCTTCTCTTTGTTATCCAATTTGGTCCGGATCGCAGTTTCCACCTGGTCAGGAGACCCGATCTCCTCTAGCATCGCCATCACCCGTTCATTGGCGCCCCCGTGGAGGGGTCCTTTCAAGGTTCCAATGGCCGAAGTGATCGCGGAATACATGTCTGAGAGTGTCGCTGTCGTCACCCGAGCCGCAAAGGTGGAAGCGTTCAGTTCATGGTCGGCATGCAGAATGAGTGCCTTCTCAATCGCCTCCACCGCCGTCGCTTCCGGTTTTTCTCCGTGGAGCATGTACACGAAGTTTTCGGCATAGCCATAGGACGGATCTGGGGCTACTGGTTCCAGACCTTGACCGATCCGGAACAGAGCCGCCACAATCGTCGGCATCTTGGCCGCCAGACGGATCGCTTTCCGCTCGTTAGCTTCCTGACCGTTGTCATTCGCCTCGGGGTCATACATACCGAGAGCGGATACCGCCGTCCGCAGGGCAGCCATCGGATGGGTCTCCTTCGGATATGCTTTCAACTGTTCTAAAACCGTTTCCGGCAAAGCCGCTTCTGCTTTCAATTGTTTGCCCAGGCCAGTCAATTCCTCCTGATTGGGCAGATGTCCCTTCCACAGCAGGAAAATCACTTCTTCGTAATTGGCTTTCTCCGCCAAATCGTCGATGTTGATCCCGCGGTAGGTTAGTACACCGTCCACAATTGAGCTGATTCCGGATGTGAGGGCTACGACACCCTCCAATCCTTTTGCAACCGACATGGCATTTCGCTCCTTTGCTGAAAATGGTGCTTCGGGCACCTCACTAGGCTGAACCCCCCTCGCAGGGCAAGGGATTTCCTACTTTTATCACCACAAAGATAAAACATAGCACTTTTCCCCATGAAAAAACAAAGAACCGCCCGATCTATATGGGCCGACCGGTTCATCTACCCAAATGGTTTTCTGCCTTCGGTGCCCTGATACGCCTCCTTCAGTTTACCATAAAAAAAATACGTTATCATCACAGTCCACCTGCATAAAACATGATAAAGGCCCCACAGACTCCCAAAGGAATCCATCGATCCAACCTGAAACCAGAGTCTCATTTCCCATGTATCTGTTATAATTAGTATTCATTGTAAGCGTGGCTTAGGCCCCTTTCCTAAAGGGTAATATGAATACAATAGAAGGGAAATCGAGCAATGGAGGGGATCGATTTGAACCGCGAAGCGGTGACAGGCATCCTGCTGCGAACATTGTTGGCAATTGCGGCGATGGTCTCCGCATATTACTTATGTGTACTGGTCTTCCCGCTTACATATCCGTTTCTGATCGGTGGGCTGATCGCCATGACTGTGGAACCGGCGGTTCGCTGGCTGGAGAACCGGGCCCGGTTCCCTCGGTGGGCAGGAGTCACCCTGTCCTTGATTATACTGGTGGGCGGGTCCCTCAGTTTGCTGATCTACCTCGTTTCCAGGATTGTGATGGAATTAACAAACTTGGCGGAATATCTTCCCCAGTTTTTCAACCAGATGAATCAGTATTTGTTAGATACCTTCATCCGGGACAACGGTGAACTGATTGAAATGATCCACACCATTCAAAATTATATGGAGAACAACCCCCAGCAAAGTTCGGAAATCCTGACCAGTATTCGGGAAAATCTGAGCTTGGTCGCCAATAAAGGAACTCAGTTCATCACAGATATCCTGGCAGGGATCGGATCCTTTCTAGGAAATCTCCCTTATTATGCGACGGTTCTTATCTTCATTATTCTCGCCGCCTTCTTCATCGGGATCGATTGGCCTCGTCTCAAGGGAAGATTTCTCCCCCTGATCCCTGGACGGGTCAGCCAGACGGGTCACTTGGTGATCCGGGATCTCAAAAAAGCCCTGTTTGGGTTCCTTCGTGCTCAATTGACACTGATCAGCATCACCGGGGTTATCGTCTGGATCGGACTCAGTTTGCTGGGAGTGGAGTATGCCCTCACCCTGGCCTTGATCACCGGTGCTCTCGACCTCCTCCCCTACCTCGGGGTGGGCACCGTGATGGTACCCTGGGTCGCCTATCTGATGCTGACCGGCAACTTTCGCCTCGGTTTGGGCATCGCCGTCTTGTATGTGGTCATCCTGGTCGTTCGCCAAACGCTGGAACCCAAATTGGTCGCCACCAATATAGGTATCAGTCCACTCCTCACACTGGTAGCCCTGTTTATCGGTTTGAAGCTGTTCGGGGTATTCGGCCTGATACTGGGTCCTGTCATCACCGTTCTCCTGCTTGTCCTCTATCGCGTCGGTGTATTCCACGACCTTTGGAACTATATCGTCCATGGTAAATCCAAACTATCCACACCTGGAAGTGAGACCGAACAATAAAAAACAAATGGGAAATGGAACATACATCAGCATGGGGGGAGGTGAAGTCTACTATAAAAACAGACTCGTGATGACACGGCCCCATCTCAGTGAAGCTGTTGATAACAGAAAATAGACATCAGCCTGAATCCTATTAAAGGTAATAACCACGGCTCCGGGTCTTTAATATTTTCAAAACGATAATGTCAATCACCCAGAATAAAAATGAGCATTTGAGGCCAAGAAATAGTGACCCACTGTAATCTTCAAATCTTAACGTAGTAGATAAATAAGTTGCATTTATCCAAGCATATAAAAAAGGTAATGAAATCCCCCCAAAAAGGTGGAACAGGAGATAGGGCCAAAATTTTCTATGAGTGATTTTCTCTGCGATCACAGAACAACAGACCCGCAAAAATAGAACACTATAAATATCGATAGCACCATGGCCCAATGCGCTTCAGTAAAAAGGTAATAACCGAGCATCGTCAATAAGCTGGCAATTATAGATACGAACCCTTTTCTCAGGAACATCTCGATCAAAAAACTCACTCCCCTGTCAATTCGTTCTTATAATTGTTTGTGAAATACAAAGTTTACCCTATATGTTGTATTCTCTTTGTCGAAAAAAACTCCTATCAACATCTTCACAGAGAGATCGAACGCTTGTATTTGTTCAATATCCAACTCAAAAAAAATGCGGCCATGTGGCCGCAGGAAACACTAAATATGCTGCAATAAAATCACCTCAGAAGGAAGTGGGTAGGAACCCATCCTTCATTCTAACGACGAAGGTACCAACGGATGCGTCCTTCGTTCATCCATTGCATCAGTTTTCGTTGGAGCAACAGCTTGACCATTCCCCGGACATAAGGGATCAAGAGCAAAATCCCCAGAATATCGGTGAAAAATCCTGGCACAACAAGAAGCAAGCCTCCCGCCAGGATACAGATGCCATCTAACAGGGCATCCCCTGGCAATTCATTCTGGGAAAGCTGAATCTGAGCCAGCCGCAAAGTCTGCAGACCCTGCCTGCGGGCAAAGTACCAACCAGCCAAGCCCGTGGCGATGACCAAGAGAACTGTCGGGGTCGCCCCGATCCACTTGCCTGCAGTGACCAAGCCCCAAATCTCCACAGCAGGCACGATAATCATGAACAAAATCAACATACGAAACACAGGTCATTCCTCCGTTTGCCCGGAAATACGTTCGGACAATAACCGGAACAGCTGGGGCTCCTTCCTCTCCAGATTCAACCGCTTCAAGTTCCGATCCGTCCAAAAATGGATAGTCTCTCCCCGGGCCAGCAAGAGCTCATCATCCATCCGGTACACTTCGTAACAAAATGTGATCTTCGGTCCCCGCATCTCCCCGACCCACGTCCGTATAGACAAAGTGTCATCATACTGTGCAGGGGAGATATACCGGCAGTGGAGATCGACAACCGGCAACAGCAATCCCCGCTTTTCTAATTCGCCGTATGAGAGACCCACTTTCCGAATCCAATCGGTACGGCCCACCTCAAACCAAGTCGCGTAATTGCTGTGGTGAGCCACTCCCATCTGATCCGTCTCCTGATAGCGTACACGAAATTGACTTTGATCCCGACGGGGTTTCATTACGTTT
>CAUGKZ010000064.1 GCA_959600065.1 uncultured Kroppenstedtia sp.
TAAAAAAGGGCATACGAATCCCCTGTGCGGCAAATCCATGAATCATATTGGCTTTTTCCCAATACCCAGCCATTTGATCGAAATACACGTTCCCCTCACCTCCTATAGATAGATAATTTTATTCTACTCGATTCACCTGTGATCTGCAAGGGATCGATTCTGGCCACGGAAACTTGTGAAAGGTGATTTCCTCCTCTCAAATGCTGAAATTGGTATAATAGACTCATACTACAGAGTTTTGCGTAAAAAAGATGGGGAGAGGATCAGATGTTGACACTGCTGGATCTTAAAAATCAGAAGTTTCGTCGGGCTTTTCGCGGTTATGATCGTGAAGAGGTAGATGCTTACATGATTCAAGTAATCGAAAGTTTCGAAGCGATCACTCGGAGAACAGACTGGTCATTGGAGCAAGGAGTGCCAGTGACCGCTGGGGGCAAACGATTACTCTCTCCTCTGGAGATGCACAATAAGGAGTTCAGGATAACTTTGATAGGTTACGATAGAGGTCACGTGAATGATTTCCTCGATCGGGTGATTCAGAGCATGGAACAGGTGATAAAAGAAAAGGCCTAACAGCCGACCACACTCGATCACCGTATGCGATCGCTTGGGACAGGGGGCCGTTTTTGGGACTCTTCTAAAAATGCTTACCGCTTGACAACCCTCTGTGGCAAAAGAAGCCCTTTTGCATGAATTGCAGAAGGGCTTCTTTGTCACAGTTTTACCGGGAGATCCCTTTCCAACTCGATCTGTAAGTCAAAAATTTGGAACCCCCTTCTCCATCACTTTCACACCATCGATATAGACATCCGGCTCTCTGACTACCAAATCGATATGGACTCCCGCTTCCACCACACCGCCAAAGGTATGGTTACTACCGAAAGCCACATGGATCGTCCCATACACCTTCTCATCTTCGAGAACCACCCCGGTGATCCTGGCCTTATCATTGGTTCCAATTCCAAATTCCCCCAACATGCGACCTGGACCGTCTCCCAACATTTCAAGTAGCTTGGCGGCGGCCTCCCCTTCCACCTGGACGAGACGCCCCTCTTCAACGGTCAGATACAAGGGAGAGTCCAATTTACCCAGCCCGGCCACGGAGCCATCGATCTTGATTCGACCTGAAGCCGAGCCCTCGACAGGGGCTACATATCCTTCACCAGAAGGGAGATTTCCCGACTCGCCAGGGTTGAGATACATCCCTGTACTGGCAACCCCCTTCCTCCCCTCCACCGAGAAAATGAGCTCTTCCCCGTCTTTGACGATCTTCACCTGCTTTCCTTTGCTGAGGACATCCGTCACTCTTTCTGTCAGTTCCTTCACTTTCAGATAGTCGGCGGTAATCGCTCCCTCTAAAAACATGTCGGAGGTGATTCCCGGCATCGTAGCCACCCTGACCCCCGCCGCTGCAGCTTCTTTTTTCGCACGAGTGTGAGTCAAGGAGTGCTCCGTAATACAGACGACCACATTCGCCTGTTTCATCGCTTCACTGATAGCCGCAGGAGGTTCCTCCCCTGATTTCTGCCTTTCTTTCATCACGGTGAGGACCGATTCCGCACCGAGCTGTTGACCTGCTCGATAGAGTGCACGAGCCAGCTCCAGCTTGCGATCGTCTGTCACGATCAGGAAAGATTCGCCACTCTTCAATCCCAGACATTGTTGCAACAACTGGGAACTGACCTCCACTGAACGCTCTGACATAGCTACATCCTCCTTCTCTCATCGGAAACATTAGTGATCCAGAACGATACCACCTCTTCAAATCATTTCAGAAACCAATTTGGCCATCAAGGAGTTGGAGAGGATCACCGGCACGTCGGATTGCCTGCGAATTAGATCCCTCATCTCTTCCACATACCCCATGCAATCCAGCAAAATCACATCCGCACCTTGTTCGACCAGGGATTGCGCCGCTTTTTTAAAGGATTGTTCATCGGAGCGATAGGGAGAGGCTGTGGAAACGAGAGGAGACAAACCAAACGCCTCCCACTTTTCCGCCATCGTATCCCGTTGTTCATCGAGGGGGGTAATCACGCCCAGTTGCCGGTTTTTCACCATCCCCGATACGGCAGGAGGGATGATTTGATCTGGTTCAATCAGGAAAGCCGACTTCGTCTGCAATCCACGAAAAACCCCGGTACACAGAACCAGGATCTGTTTGCATCCCTGGTTCTCCAATTCATCGATCCGCTTTTGCAAAAGTGGCTGGAGCTTCTCCCGGGACATCACCACCGATTCGGCGGTCAATAAGCGGGAGGTCAGCACATAATCGCCTGTTTCAGGGAAAAGAGTATCGTCGATCTCTGCTTTGGTCAGTCCATCCAAGGCACCTACCTGGATCATTTTCACCTGCTTACCCAGGTATTTTTCCAAGATCGGGCCCACATCGGAACGAGGAGCTTGTCCAATAGTAACAACACCTAATGGAGAGTTCATGTTCTCCTCCCACCTTTTTCTTTACTGAGTTTGACCCATCGTTTGCAAAATTTTCATCGAACCGTACAGCTTGTTCAGGTGTGTAAATTCTTGTTCATCATAGAAGGAGCAGATTCCCCGGGTATACTCCTTCGCCACTTCAACCGCCATCTTTACCGCGAGGGCGATATCCACCTCATGGCTGGCTCCTGTCCCGCATCCGGGTACTGCCGACTGAGCGGTAATGGCCAAACCGACGACTGGGGAGGAAGTGGCGACAGCAGGTTGTAAAATGCTATTGATATGGTACACATCATTTCCGTAGGGAGTGATATCCTGCATCGTAATCGGAAATGTGACCGGCAATTGTCCTGTACACATCTCCATTATCCGCAAGAGGTCATCACTGATCCGCAGGATGTAACCCTCTTTAACCGTCGGCGAGATGGCGATTCCCTTATGGTTGATCGCTCGGTTGCCCTTCGTCGTATCGATGGAGAGAATGGCATCTACCTCTGGAACCACCTCATGTCGGTTCATAGTCAGAATATCCACCGGAGAACCCATGAAATCCACCGGCTCATGGGGTTGGGTCGGTGCATCGGGGCAGATATGAGTAGTGATGATGACATCCCCTGGCAGATGATCTCCCTTGGCCTTCATCTCAGCCAACTTGAGAGCACTGGCCACCGCTGCAATCGCCCCGTCGCCGTCAGAGACGAGACCGATCCGGCTGGGGCGTGCCCCCAAACCACCTAATCGCCCCACGATACCAAAGGTGGGGGCGGTTCCCCCGACTGTTTTCCCCTTTTCCCCAGGAATGAGGATTTTGATGAAGTCGGTATTTCCTTTTTCCCCTTCCACCGTCTGAATGGTGACCGTCACATCAGGATACTGCTCAAACAGTTGTTTCACTGTTTGTCCAGACGCATGAGCGTCGTCTACAGTTTCATATACAGTGAGTGTCTGTTGCAAGGACATGGTTAAGTCTCCTTTCACGACATAGCGTATGGAATGATCGATTGCTCGATGATGTCTTCAATTTGCTTCAAGAGCTTAGGGTTTCGCATCGTGGCACCCAATTTAAGATTTTCTTTGGGGACAGCGATGACAGCTATGGATTGCCCCTTGGAAATCTCCGCTGATACGATGGGCCTGCCGGTTTCAGCGTCAAATGTCATGATCAGATCCGGGAAGGTGGCCAGTCGTTCACCCTTTCGCTCCAAGGTCATATATTCGTTCCAGAAGGTGAGTTCATGGGAGTTGACCGTCACTTTTCCTACATCAAACCCGCCAGAGGTCTGCAATTGGAAATCAGTCACCTCTCCCTGAGTGATCACTCTCCCTCCCAATTGGGAAGTCACAGCTTCCACCGCCTGTTCACCACTGTGATCCAGGAGGGTGGTCCCCACTTCAATCGCTTGTTGAATCGCTCCCGGAGCTCCATTTTGTTTCACGTATCCGACTTTCACCGGATTTCTGGCCACCGCCAGCAAACCGCCTGCTTGGATCGATGCATTTCTAATAAGGGAGGATGTTTTGTCTAGAGAGCCCGACGTAGAGATCTCCATATAACGATCCCCCTTGCCTCCAGCAGCTGCCTGGATCGACACATATTCTGCATCCTCCGATAAATTCATCGCCCCCATGCTGCCGGTGGGATGCGCTCTTCCATTGGAAGGGGCATCCAAAACAGGGATTCCTGCCATAGCCGATTGAAGCCATCCGTTCACCGTGGTGCCAGCTCCGTTTTCATTGGTTATGATTCCCCGAATTCTCACATCCAGTTTGTCGGATAACAATTCCAATGCGCGAATGTAGTGTATCGGCTTCACGTATTGGTCGACAGCAGCAGGAGCCCCCACCAGAGCAACGGTTACGATGACGTCATCATCCTCCATATCTTCTATCGTGATCAGACGAGGAGTGCCAATCTCGAGGGCCAGACGTCCCACCTTCAATCCTTCCTGAATCCAGCCTCCCCCTCCTCCGCCCAAAATGGCTCCGCCGTAAACAGCCGCTTCCACCATACGCTCATTTAAAACCCATCCAGCCATGATTACCTGACCTCGCTTCATTACTTCATTTTAAATAAGGAGCTGAAGAAGCTGTACAAAGCATCCCCGGCAATAAATCCGGCAGCCATCACGCTCATCGAAGACTCGGCTTTCTTGCCTTTCCATTTCAGAACGATAAATCGAATCAAGATCCCAGCCAATACTGCCCAACCGGCTGCCGGATTTACCAATAACAGCCCGGTGGCAAATAGCACTCCTAGTTGGCGTCCTGGACCGCCGATCCATTGGAGCAAGGCTCCCGGAATCGCCCACATCAGCAAGGTCCACGCCGTATTTCCCGACACCCCGGCATCGATCGTCGCCACATATACCTTGTCCACAGGCGGCACCAAGCCTTGGGCAAAGAACCCTTGATAAGTAAAAAGAACGGCAAGCACCGCAACACCGAAGGCGATCATGCCCGTGATCAGTTGCTGCTTTCTACCTTCCAACTCAAACTTGGGGTCTTTTCCATTTCCACGGAGCTGGTATCCCGTTTTCAGGTCATATCCCATATCGGCAAAAGCGGCTCCAGTGGATGCACTAAATCCAGCCAAAAGCCCCAAGGCCAGTGGAGGAAATCCAATCAATACACCGACGACCAAAGTGATGAGAGCCACAGCAAAAGCGGGGAACCATCCCGAGTGCATCGCCGCGATCCCCACAATCAATTCATGGGCAAATGCCGCAAGGGTTGCGAACAGCAAATAAGCTATGAACATCCCCAAAGACATATGAGTGATCAAGCCACTGATGACAGATATGATCAGGATCACAATCAAATATGCCAAGAAACCGAACTTTAAAGTACGGGACATGTCCTGATCCGACTTCGTCGTCGTGGCCTCCTCGTTTTCACCTGAGGTCTCCTTTTTCTTGAAGATTACCCGGAAAACTTGGATGAAGGCGACCACCCCTGCTCCGATCATAAATCCGTGGGGGATATACAGTTCGTTTAAATCGATTCCAAATAAAGGAGTCGAATAACCGCTGACCAGCATCCCCACTCCAAACATCGTCAACGCCCAGATGTTCCCAATAAAAGCGACACCAAAAGCAGACATCGGAACACCTAGAAAAGAGCCGAGCAATCCGCCGGTCACACCGACTCCCAACAGACCCGCTCGTTTCCCTCCCTGATCCCCGGCAACGATCGACTCCGCCGTAGCAACTCCCAAAGGCCATGTTCCTGATGCGGGAAAGATTTTTGAATCAAACAGTTTATATAGCATCATGGCATCAACAAACATGGCGAGGGTAGCGCCAATCAACATGGGAAGAATCAACTCCGTTTTTCCCATGAGAAATGGGATACCGATAGGAATTAACAAACTGTTCGCTGCACCGAAGGTAGCGGAAGAGATCGAGGTTTGAATCAGGTTTTGCCGATGAACCGATCGGTATTTTTTAAATATCTGGATTGGAATCCGAGACACGACCACGGCGATGAGAGCACCGATAATCGACGTGGTAGGTGTGATCCCTAAGGTCACCAGGATCTGCATCCCGATGATGGCTCCCAACACAGCTGTCACCACAGTTAAGAAAAGAGTAAATGGTTCCAAAGCTTTTGGATGTTTCTTCATGCTCGAATTCCCTCCTCATCTCTTTAAATGATTGAATATTTCAAATACATCAAGTTTCAACGGTACTTTTTAGCTATCACCCCCTAATATTCACTTTTTCAGGACTGTTGATTAACCACAAAATGGATGATGGGAACGGAAACGGCTTTCGCCCTTCCCATTGTGCCTCATCACAAAATATCGCTTGAGGGGACGGGGATGGTGGGACGGCTACGATCCCTTGCAAAGAGCGCAAAGGCTCTTCACCGTCCCACTATCCCGACCTGATTCCCTTCCGCCGCCCATTTTCTGGTTAATCAACAGCCCTGACTTTTTATATATGGGTAATCCGATACCGATCAAAATAATTTTGGATCTCTGAACATTCCTGTTGCAGGATTTTCAACATCTCCGAGACATTCAAGTCTTTGACACGGTATTCAGGCCCAGCTATAGCCAGCGAGGCAACAATCTCCTGTTTCCAGTTAAAAAGCGGGACGGTCAAAGCGAATACAGACTCGGAGTATTCCCCAATGGAAAAACACCAACCCTTTTCCCTGATCTCCTCCAATTCGGAAACTAGCTTGTTGGTATCCACAATCGTCTTATCCGTCATCGGATTTAACCCTTCTTGAATGATCGCTTCCTGCTTTTGCTTGGGGAGATATGCCATGATCGTCTTGTTGGAGGCACCTGCGTACAGAGGGGTCCGAGTCCCCACAGACACTGCATATTTGATCATTTGCGAGCTTTCGGCGATATCCGCACACACCCCTTCCATTCCATCTAGCCGGGTCAGAAAAATCGATTCACCGGTTTTCTCAGAGATTCTCTTCATGATGGGATGGATGAAATCCAGCAGGCGAAACTTCTCTTGAACCAATTGGCCGTATTCCCAAAACTTAAGCCCCAACTCATATTTTTTTGTATCGTGGTTTTGAATCAAAAATCCGTGTTTTTCGAAAGTGGATAGGATCCGATAGACAATAGAGTGGCTCATATTCAACTCTTTAGCCAGTTCCCGTACACCCCAAGCGGTCTTTTCCTCTGTAAAGTACTTCAGGAGTTCAAGAGAGTTGTCCAAAGTTTTTAAACTCAATTCGCACACCCCTGTACCTATATTAGAACCATCGTTTCCTTTTGTGACAATTATAATGAAACACATAATATCGGTCAATGTATCATTCTGTCAGGACTAGAGATCATCTGGAAAAAAGATGGCATGAAGAAGACCATAGAATCCTGCCAAACAGCCACGAAATCCGGACAGAATCACGATAGGCAAAAAAGTGAAAGCTAATTCACCAAAATATGACCCCTCTATCTTCCAAGCTAATTTTTGTATAAAAAAGGAGTGTGGAGAAAATGCGTTCTCATTTTCTCCACACTCTGTGTTACTGAAGTGGTTGATGAACCAGAAAACAGCCGGTGAAAGGGAATCCTTACGTGCATATCCTTCGATTCAAATGGCTAAAAAGGGCATACGAATCCCCTGTGCGGCAAATTCATGAATCATATTAGCTTTTTCCCAATACCCAACCATTTGATCGAAGTACACGTTCCCCCTATGGATAGATCCGTAAGGGATCGATTCTGTCCACGAAAACTTGTAGCGGGTGATTTTCCCCTCTCAAATGCTAAGATTGGTATAATGGACTCATACTGCGGATTTTTGCTTCAAAAAGAAAGGAGAGAATTCTATTGGATTCGCCGAAATTCAATATTAGTCGGTTACTTTTGTACTTTGTACTTGTATCATTATTTCTCTTTGTATCGGGGAATATTGGACGATAT
>CAUGKZ010000065.1 GCA_959600065.1 uncultured Kroppenstedtia sp.
CTCAGCAAGTGTAGGCCACGAAGCCCAGCCCATTTACACTATTTTTCCGGAAGTGGTGAAAACTTTATAGATAGAGCGTTGCCGACTGGTACAGACGTTGTTGCGTCTTCGTCTGCCGTAACGGGCGTGCTCAAACTCGGCTGGAATCAGTGCGTTTTTCATTCTCCGATGCAGTGTCTTCTGCGCTCGACAGGAACATGGTTTGGCCTGCCAACCGTCGATGATAAATTCCACGTCTCTCTCCTGTGGCACGCTTCTAGAGACCACTGGATTGCTCAGAAAACCCTTCGGTTCCCGAAAACGGATCGATGACCGTGAATCATTCCCTGAACAAAACCACCTCCACTTAATTGTTTTTTTCAATGAGGCTAGATATTTTCTAAATAGAAGGATTATTTGCAATCGACCTCGAATGTAATTTATATTGCCCCGATCAGGGGGTGGAGTTTTTGAAATATACACATGGAAAAAGGAGTGTCGGATGGTGTTCTCCACACGAAATGTGTCATTTAAAGTGCTCACTTTCTGTTTGACCTTGATGCTCTCTCTCATGTTATCTCCAGGTTTGCAAGCCGATGCATCCTCATCTAATAACAAAGATGCGAAGCTGGCCCAACCCGATCGCAAGGTAATCGCTTATTACCCCAGTTGGGCCACCCATGACCGCGACTTTCAAGTAGCGGACATCGATGGGGAAAAGATTACCCACATCAACTATGCTTTTGCCAATATCGCCAACGGGGAAGTGGTTGTGGGTGATGAATATGCAGATACGGAGAAGGCATTTCCAGGTGATTGTTGGGAAGAGGGATGCAAACGGGGAAACTTCAATCAGTTAAACAAATTGAAGGAAAAACATCCTCATTTGAAAACATTGATTTCGGTGGGAGGGTGGTCCTGGTCCGATAACTTCTCCGATGTGGCCCTGACAGATGCTTCCCGGACCAAATTTGCCGACAGTGCGGTACGCTTTATCCGAGAGTGGGGATTTGACGGCGTGGACCTGGACTGGGAGTATCCGGTGGCAGGCGGTGAGGTGGATGGACGTCCGGAGGATAAACAAAACTTCACCCTCCTGTTGCAAAAGGTGAGGCAGAAATTGGACGAAGCCGGGAACCAAGATGGAAAGGAGTACCTGCTGACCATCGCATCGGGAGCCAGTCCTGACTACGTGAAAAATACGGAATTGGATCAAGTCCAAGCTCAACTGGATTGGATCAATATCATGACTTATGATTTCCACGGAGGCTGGGAGAGTATCAGCGGTAACAATGCGCCACTCTACTTGGATCCGAAAGATCCTTCTCCCAACGCGAACTCCTTCCACGTGGATGCTGCCGTAGAAGGTCACTTGAATGCAGGTGTTCCCAAAGATAAGTTGGTTTTGGGCATGCCTTTTTACGGACGGGGATGGACCGGATGTGGGGGGACGGATCACGGATTGTATCAGAACTGTTCCGGACCGTCAGAGGGGACGTGGGAAGAGGGAGTCTTCGACTTTTCCCACTTGGAGAAGGATTATATCGATAAGAACGGATACACCCGTCACTGGAATGACCAGGCCAAAGTTCCCTATTTGTACAATCCCACAACCCAAACCTTCATCTCCTATGATGACATGGAATCCATCGGGTATAAAACCGATTACATCAAATCCAAAGGGTTGGCAGGAGCGATGTTTTGGGAGTTGAGCTCCGATCGAAACGGGACCTTGTTGAATAAAGTGTACAACGATTTTAAGTAAAGTTGAAAATCGAAATGGATACCAAACACCGGGCGTATACAGCCCGGTGTTTTTGTGTGTTGAAGCTACAGTACATCTATACAAATCCTCTTCAAAGAAAAATCCCCCGAAGTCTTGCTTCGGGGGATGGGCTCAATTTTCTGCAGTTGTCTGAGGCAGGGGTTTTAATTTTTTCCCATCCTTGCGAACATCACGCACGAACAGACAGAGAACGAAACCGATGCATATGAAGGCTACAGCCCAGACAAAGGCGTCATTGATGCCGGAGACAGCGGCCTGCTTGCTCGCTTCCCCGAATAGCATGCTGGAGAAGAACTCCTGGGCCTGGGCCAGAGGGAGGCCCATCGCCTCGGAAAGTTTGGCGGCCCCTTCCTGAAAGGACTGGGCGAATCCTGAGTTGAACAGATTCATTTCTTCGCTGCGATGGGCTAGATGCGCACCCATCCGATTGGTGTAGATCGTGGTGAGCAGGGCCGTTCCCATGGAACCTGCCATTTGGCGAACCGTATTGCTCATCGCATTGCCGTGACTGTTCAGATGCTCTGGCAGTTGATTCAAGCCTGCCGTCATAATCGGCATCATCAACAGGGACATGCCCAGGGAGCGAACCGTATAAATCGCAATCACTGAGGTGTAGCTCGTCTCCAGTGTGAGTTGGGTGAACTCCCAGGTGGTGATTCCCGTGATCGCCAGTCCCACAATGGCCAGGGGACGTGGCCCGATTCGATCAAACAGAAAGCCGGAGATAGGAGACATGATCCCCATGATCAGGGCACCGGGCAACATCAGTATCCCTGATTCCAGTGGGGTGAAGCCCCGCAGGTTTTGCAGATAGATCGGCAACAAGAACATACCGGCGAACATGGCCAGGGTGATGATGGCATTGATCACGGTGGTCAATGTGAACATGTCATATTTAAACACCCGGAAGTTCAACAGAGGATCTTCCTGTTTCAATTGGCGGTGTACAAACAGGATCAAGGAAAAAACCCCTAGAACTAAACTGACAACCACGACTGGACTGCTCCAGCCTTGGGAGCCCGCTTCACTGATCCCGTACAAGACCGCGCCAAACCCGATCACGGAGGTGACCATCCCATAAAAATCCACGGGGGGTTTTCGCAATTTGCCGATGTCCCGCACGAGGAGAAAAGCCAGGATGGTGACTACTACAGTCAATACGAACATGCCGTAAAAGAGGACCCGCCAGGAATAATACTGCAGGAGCCAACCTGACAGTGTGGGCCCCACCGCCGGGGCGAAGATCATTCCTAATCCCAGGATCCCCATGCCGCGGCCCCGGATTTCCGGAGGGAAAATGATCAGAATTAAGTTCATGACCAGGGGCATCATCACCCCGGCTCCGGCGGCTTGAATCAACCGTCCAACCAACATGATCGGAAAGTTGGGGGACATTCCGCAGATCAGAGAGCCTACGGTAAACAGAAGGAGGGAAAATGTAAACAATTTTCGAGTGCCAAAGGTCTCCATCAAAAAGGCGGAGATGGGGATTAAGACACCATTGACCAGCATGTAGCCAGTCACCAGCCATTGTGCGGTGTTGGCTGTGACGCCAAAATCATTGATTATACGAGGGATGGCCACATTGAGTACGGTCTGGTTGACAATGGCCAAGAACATTCCCATCATGCAGATGCTTAGCAAAGGGATATAAGGAGTGATTTTTATGTTATCACTGTTGTTGTCAGATGATGACATCATGGCCCTCCTCTCTGTGGGTAATGGACTTCCATGTCGTCATTTGGAGATTTCAATCGTGGCATTCATCCCGGGAACCAGATTGTCCGGGTAGGAATCCATGGAAATTTTCACCGGAATGCGCTGGACCACTTTGGTATAATCGCCGCTGGAATTTTGTTGTGGCATCATGGAGAAGGTGGAAGCCGTCGCCAATCCCCGTTGCTTCACTTTCCCTTCAATGGTGAGGTCGGGAGCAGCATCCACTTTGATCTTCACATCGGCTCCCTTTTTCACATCCTGGTAATCGGTCTCCTCAATATTAGAGAGGATATATAAATTATTCAGGTCGACCAGGTTGCCCATCGGTTGTCCGGGGGTCACCATTTGTCCCTTTTGTGCTTTATCCTGAATGACGGTTCCATCTGCAGGGGCTTTGATCTCCAGAGTTTGCCCCTCAGCAGTCTTGATTTTGCCGATGACATCCCCTTTTTTGAAAGTGGTGCCTTCCTTCGCTTTCCAGCTGTCCAGTTTTCCTGGCACTTCCGACACCAGTGGGGTCAATTCTCCTTCGACCCGGGCATCATCGGTCTTTACATAGTTGGATTGTTGGTAGTAGTAGTAGTAACCGCCGATTCCGGCTGCCACAATGACCAAGGCCAACACGATGTTCAAGATGATTAATCGTGAGGTTTTCATCAGTGTCTCCACTCCTGTCAAGATTTGTGTATTTTAACGACAGCATTCATGCCATAAACGACCTCGTGATCCTGGAAATCCACGTCGATATAAACGGGGACCCGCTGGACCTCCTTGGTGCTGCCTGTGCTGGAAGCATCAGATCCCGGTTTACCGGCTTGGTTCCCGATACGGTCCACCTTTCCTTGGAAGGTGATCCCAGGTTCGGCGTCGAGGTGGATCTCTGCCTGCTGTCCTTTTTTGACCTCGGCAATGTCGGATTCATCCACGTAAGCTAAGATGTGGAGCTTGGAGAGGTCCGCGATCATGGCCAAAGGCATTTCACCGGTGGTGATCCCTTTGGAAGCCGGAATGCTCTCCAGAATGGTTCCACGGATTGGGGATTTGATTTCCTGGTCCGGGGAGCCCCCAGATGGATTGGATTTTCCTGAACTTGATAAAGGAGACGGGGCAGCGGATAGGGATGGAATCGGAGACAGGCTTCCGATCACCTCGTCCGCTTGAACCACGTCTCCGCTGTGAACCTTCCAGTCCAACCTGCCGGTGGTGTCTGCGGTGATGGTGGTGCTGGGGGCGCTCACCTGAGCGATGTCCGAGGAAACATAGTTCAGCTGTTGGTATCCGTAATAGATACCACCGCCGATCCCTGCGAGCAGAAAAAGCGCCAGGATCGAGCCCCATACGAAAGAACGCCTCATGATTCCTCTCCTTTCGATGGAGTTTCATTTTCCTCCAAAACTGTGATAAACTTGCGAAGTTGCAGAATCAGTAACTGGATGTCTTCGGGAGGAAGACGAAGCAGCTGGGATCTGAGAAAGTGGGGATTGAGAGCGTGAACCTTTTTAACGAAGGATTTTCCCTCTAGAGTAAGATCGATCCATACCACCCGGCGATCGGCTTGATCCCGCTGTCTGTTTACATACCCCATACCTTCCAGCCGATCCACGATCCCGCTGAGGGTACTGGTCGACATCCCCGTTTCTTCACTTAATCCGGCAAGGGGTTGCTTTCCTTCAAAGGAGAGGACTTGCAACACGATGCTTTGAGGAACGGTGAGATTATATTTTTTCACCTCCGAAAACGCCCGCTGTCGAAATGTGCGTCCACTCAATCTCAACAGATAGATCAACTCGTTGATCTGATCTTCTTTCATCAGGGACACCATCTTTCGATATATTTCGGATAACGAATAATACGCATGAGAACGATTTACATATTAATACTTTGCATATGAATTGTCAATAACCGTATTTCGTATGGATTTTGTTCCTAGTTAGTCACTCAAGCTGATTCGACTATAAGGATAGACAAACGGCTTCTCCCCGGTTTGGACCGGGGAGAAGCCGTTTGGGACCGGGATCAGTACAAGCAACTTATCATATCAAATCCCAACACTTAATGCTAACAGGTATTGAGCGGCAAAATAAGTGCTCATCACCCCGAAGTCACCCCGGGGGAAGGGATGAACAAACCGGTTCCAGCCGAGGATGGCATCGGAGAGATAGAAGAGCAAAGCTCCGGCGAAAATCCAAGATGAACCGGTGAACCAGGCTGACCAGACCATCAGGGAGATCACCAATATGTAGGCGATGACAGCCCATTGCAATCTTCTCCCACCCTCTTCCTGGATCCCGGACCGGAGAAAATAAAAAACAACCCCGCCGAGTAAGATCAGCGCCAGGGTGATTCCGATCCCCCCCGAATTCTTTTTCATTTCGAGGAAGAACGCAGCGACATAGCAGAGATGAGCGCAGAAAAAAGAGAAGAGCCCTTGGATGAACCGACCCCATGGCAACATCAGAAAGAAATCCCCGACGAGGGAAAACAGAAGGCCGATCAGGATCAGCCAACCGTAGCTTCCAGGTTCCTTTACCACTCCGACGACAGCCAGCAGGATGATCCAGATCATCGTTCCCGGCTTCAAAAGAAGTTTCCACAGTTGCCGGTCTTTGTACACGGCGAGCCACAGATAGGCGAGTCCGGAGACAAGGGTTACGATGGAAAGAAATAGAATCACGCGGATGACCTCCTTCCTCCTCTTGCTAACCTGTATTCCATCTGTTGAGGATCTATCCCTTGTTGTAGGTTGAGCAAGCATTTTTATTTTTTCGAGGTTGTCGAAAAGGATGGAATCACGACGGCGATCATGCAAAAGAGTCACCTCTGTTTTTGAAGGTGACTCTTTTGCAGTTCTCACTCGCATCTTCGCGATTGACCTGGTCATGATTCAACTAAACAATATTTGATACTGCAAGTCTGTTGATTAACCAACAAAACGATCCTTTTGCTCTTCCCACTGACCCCATCGTAAAATATCGCTAATCAACACGTCTGTTAATACTGAAATCGTTTGGAGGGAACTGATATTAAGTTCGCTCTGTTGCAGGGATCCAACCTGTCAGCATGGCTCCCTCCCCTGAATGGCTATTTATATAAAGATCGCCTCTGTGTTTCCTAATAATTCTTTGTGAAATAGTTAACCCCAGTCCACTCCCTCCAGTGGATCGACTTCGGGAGATTTCGCCACGATATAGGGGTTCAAAAACCCGTTGCAGTTCTTCCGAGGAGAAGCCTGGGCCTGTATCATGGATCGTAAACTTTACCTTGTTGCCCTCTTTATAGCATTGGACCACAATTTCACCATCGGTGGGTGTGTGTCTGATGGCATTATCCAGCAAATTATTTATGGCGCGCTCCAATAAGTGAGTGTCTCCGTTAATGATGCAATCCTCTGCAGAATGGTTTGAGATCGAGATATGTTTTTGTCGGGCCAGCGGGTCTAAATTGTCAATCGACTTCTGAAGTATGAGTTTAAGATCAACGGTCTGGTTGTTCAATTTCGTATCCAAGTACTCCATTTTCGTAAATGTGAAAAGGTCTTCTACCAGCCGATCCAATTGCGCCGTTTTTTCCTTACAAACCCTCAAATATTTTGCTGTTTTCTCCGGTGTTTGAGCAATCCCTTGTTCCAGACCCTCCAAATAACCTCGCAAGGCGAACAACGGCGTCCGTAAATCATGTGCGACAGCGGCAATCATGAATCTACGGTCTTCTTCCAATTCCGCCTGTTTCCGATAGGATTTTTGCAGTCCCTTCACCATCACTTCAAACCCATCGCGTACTTCGGCGATTTCCGTGATTCTGGACGAGGGGTACTGCACCTCCCAATCCCCTGAAGCAATTTGTCTGGCTGCAAAGCTCATCTTCTCGAGGGGCTTGAGCAGGAACCGTCTCATTTCAATACCGACGACAAAGAAAGCGAGCAGCAGTCCGGCAAAGGACGAAATCCATTGAACTGTATTGGATTTTGGCAGATAAAGAGTAACCCTTCCCAGCAAATGACCATCTTCGATGACGGAGAACTGTTCCGTTGACGACAAGGCGCCACGGCGCTCCGGGTCGGACTGAAAAATTTCCTGATTTGACGCAGATCGAATAGCCACACCCATCTGCGATTTTTGCAATTGGGTATCCAATTGGTTTTGCCAATTTGAATCCTTCCATTTGTCCGGGTTGGTTTCGATCAGGTGAATCGCCTCGCTCAAATGTCTTTGCAGGGTCTCATTTTGTGGCGGACTTTTTGCTAAGCTGAGCGTATTTGTTTCCATAAAGTGCGCTGTGACAAAAGAGAGCCATGGCATTTGAA
>CAUGKZ010000066.1 GCA_959600065.1 uncultured Kroppenstedtia sp.
ATAAGGCGAATCAACACGCCTGTTCGAGAAATATGTTTCATCCATCCCTTGCCGGGGTCAGACCTGTGTAACTTCCCCGATCTCTTCACATTGCTCTAATCAAGATCTTTCCAGGGTTGCAATGGAGCGGCTCTTACCTCTTCGCCGAATACGGCGCGTCAGCTCTGCCGTCATCTCCCAGTAATGAAAAGGTGTGATCAAATAGATTCCATTGAACAATGAAACCGCTTCATCCAACAGCTCCTCGGCCAGCTTTACACCGATCTCCCTGCCTTTCGGCCCCTTCAAATCCTGCATTCGCTCCATCACCGATACCGGAATTTTGACGCCAGGGAGTTCATGGTGGAGGAACAGAGCATTGCGGTGGCCGGTCAGGGGCATCACACCGATAAAGATTGGGATCGGAATCTGTCGGGTGGCTTCATGAACCTGCTGCAACGTCTCCACATCATAAATCGGCTGAGTCATAATAAAATCTGCTCCGGCCTCCACCTTTTTCTCCAAGCGGCGGATCGCCGCCTCGAGCCGGGAAACATGAGGGTTAAAAGCCGCTCCAACCACAAACCGTCCCCGTTGTCGCAAGGGCTTTCCTGAGAAGGAGATCCCTTCATTTAATTGCTTCACCATCCGGATCAGGTCAAAGGAGTTGACATCATAGATGGAGCTGGCCCCAGGTAGATCGCCGATCCGTGTGGGGTCTCCTGTCACCACTAAAATTTGGTCGATGTCCAGTGCATGAAGCCCCATCAGATGGGACTGCTGTCCCAGCAGGTTTCGGTCCCGACAAGCGATATGCACCAGAGGCTCTACATGGGTCCGGCTTTTCAAAATCGAGGCGAGAGCCATATTGCTCATGCGAGGGGTGGCCATGGAATTGTCAGCGAGGGTGATCGCATCCGCACCCGCCTGGTGCAACACCTCCGCTCCATGGAGAAATTCTTCGATCTCGAGATCCTTGGGCGGATCAAACTCCACGATCACCGTCGTCTCCTTGCGAACCTGCTCCACCACGGTGGGCCGGGATCGCACTTGCAAGGGAAGTGAAACGACTTCTTCCTCTGGAATTTTCGGATTCACCCGGGGGATCGGGGCCAATCCTTGTAAGGCTTCTGCCACTTTGCGGATGTGCCCCGGGGTCGTTCCGCAACAGCCCCCAATCAGACGAGCCCCCTGTTCTCGCAAGGCTTTGGCCCGGCTTCCAAAATATTCAGGTGTGGATTCATATTGATATTCCCCGTCGCTCCCTCCCAAACGGCCAGCGTTGGGAAAAGCGGTAAGGATCAGCCCATCGGGAAGTACTGTTTTCTCCAAAGCCTGCTCCATTTGCAAAGGGCCGACGCGGCAATTGAGCCCTACCCCGTCCACCCCCTGCTTTTGTAGTTCGGAAAAAGCTTTCGTCAAGGGATGTCCATCCCGGGTTCTTCCCACCTCCAGCATGGTGAGCTGCGCCAGAATAGGGCGGTCGGTAAGGGGCCGGATCACCTCCAACGCCAGCAACAATTCCTCCAGATCAAAAAATGTCTCCAGAATGATTCCATCCACCCCACCGTAGAGGAGAGCAGTGGCCTGCTCTTCATATAGATCCCGATATTCCGCTGGAGACCAGCGGGGCACCCGGCCAGCATTGATGGAGCCGACAGCACCGGCCACATAAGCCTTGCCTTCCGCCGCCCGGCGGGCGATAGCAACAGATTCCCGATTGATCCGGCTCACCTTTCCTTCCAATCCGTAGCGAGAGAGACGTTCCCGATTAGCTCCGTAGGTGTTGGTTTCGATCAATCGGGCTCCTGCCTCCAGATACTGACGATGCACCTCTTCAATCCAGTCTGGTCGAGACAGAGAGAGTTCTTCTGCTATCATTCCGACGGGAATCCCCTGTTGATATAGATAGGTGGACATCGCCCCATCCCCCACCAGCAGAGAGTCTGTCAGGGCAGCCCTCAGATCCGAACGATGGGTCATTTCCTCTCCTCCTCTTTCACACGGCATTGAAATATCTCGCTTCGGGATGGGAGAAAACCATGGCCGATACCGACGCCTCCGGTTCCATCATGAATCCTTCAGTCAACTTCACTCCGATCCGCTCGGGGCGGATCAGGCGAAACAGTTTGGCTTGGTCTTCCAGATCGGGACAGGCTGGATAGCCAAAAGAGACCCGAATCCCTTGGTAGCGAGCAGAAAACCGCTGCCGCATCGTCATCTCCGGTGGATCGGGGAAGCCCCACCCGTCCCGCATCACATGGTGCAGTCTCTCGGCAAAAGCCTCCGCCAACTCCAAGGCCAAAGCCTGCACCATGTGAGAGCGCAGATAGTCGCCACTCTGCTTCCAGGCTTCCGCCCGCTCCCGAATCCCATGGCCCGCCGTCACGTTTAGAAAACCCACTGTGTCCACCACACCCGATTCCCGCGACCGCAAAAAGTCAGCCAGACACAGGTATGGAGATTTGCTCTGACGGGGAAAAGTGAAGGTTTCCAACACTTTCTCTCCAGCAAACTCCGGATCATAGATCTGGATGGTCTCCCCATCGGACTGAGCCGGAAAAAACTGATAGATTCCGTTGACGCTGAGTTCCCCCGCCCCTCGCAATTCGGCGATCATTTCGTCTAATTTCCGCTTCAGGTCTGTTGCCCGGGGATCGCCCTCTAACAGAAGTTGCTCTACATTTCCCTTCAAGCCTAGATGTTTGCCCAACAGCATCTGCTGGTTGATGTAGGGCTCCAAGTGGCTGAGGGGGTAATTTCGCAGGATGTGAGGACGATAATCCGGCGGAGAGTAGACCGGCGCCTCCCGGTTTACCGTGGAGACGTGGACAGAGGTAGCCACCCCGCCGCCTCCGGCCGCCTCCTGCACCGAAGTCCCCGAGCTACGGCTTTGTGCTTTCTCCTCCCGGTTCTGTTGCACTTCCACCACCAATTGCCGTCGTTTTTCACCATCCCGGAGCCGATTGGCCAACTCCAACCCATTCATGGCATCCTTGGCGTAGAGAACCAGTCCGTCATATTGAGGAGCGATCCGCTGATCGGTAAACTTTCGCGTCAAAGCCGCCCCACCCACCAGTACAGGCACATCCAAATGGGCCACCTTCATGTCCTGGGCGGTCAGCACCATCTGCTGAGCCGATTTGACCAACAGACCGGACAACCCCACCATATCCGGATTTTCCCGACGGCAAGCTTCTATCAGTCGCTCCGGAGGCACTTTGATCCCCAAATTGATCACATCATAACCGTTGTTGGACAAAATGATCTCCACCAGATTTTTCCCGATATCGTGAACATCCCCCTTCACTGTGGCCAATAGGATCTTTCCCTTGCTCTCCTGACTGGTTTTCTCCATGTGAGGCTCCAAAAAAGTGACCGATGTCTTCATCACTTCAGCGCTTTGGAGCACTTCTGCCACGATCAGCTGGTTATCATTGAACAGACGGCCCACCTCATCCATTCCTTTCATCAGGGGGCCGTTGATGATCTCTAGCGGTTTATACTTTTGCAATGCTTTTTCCAAATCGGGAATCAGCCCGTCTTTACTTCCCTCTACCACATATCGGGCTAAACGTTCTTCCAGAGGGAGACTCTGCACTTCTTCTTTCTGTGTCGGCTTCTTATCCCGGTAAAATCCAGCGAATTTCGCCAGAACATCGTCATAGTTTTCTTCGTTGGTTCCGAAGAGGAACAACTCCGCCTGTTTTCGCTCTGCTTCGGAAATCGAAGCGTAACGTTCCAACCGTTCTGTATTGACGATGGCATAGTCCAACCCCGCCCGGGTGCAATGATATAGACAGACCGCGTTCAACACTTCCCTACCGGCGGTGGGCAAACCGAAGGAGACATTGGATACCCCGAGTATGGTGCTACATTTCGGCAATTCTTCCTTGATCCGACGGATGCCTTCAATGGTTTCTCCAGCAGCTCCGATATAAGCTCGGTCCCCCGTTCCCACAGGGAAGATCAGGGGATCGAAGATGATATCCTCCGGCGGAATGTGGTAATCGTTCACCAACAAGTCATAGGAGCGTCTGGCTATGGCCAGTTTTTGTTCCGCCCGGACAGCCATTCCCTCCTCGTCGATAGTACCTACGACCACGGCGGCTCCGTATCGGTGGATGAGCGGTGCCACCTCCCGGAAACGGTCTTCTCCGTTTTCTAAGTTGATGGAATTGATGATCGCTTTTCCCTGGGAATACCTCAAGGCCCCCTCGATTACTTGGGGATCCGTGGAATCGATCATCAGAGGAACCTTCACTTGATTGACGGCAAACTGAAGGAACCCTTCCATATCCTCCAGCTCACTCCGGTCTGGGTCCGCCAAGCAGATATCGATCACCTGGGCCCCTCCCTTCACCTGGCGCCGGGCGATTCCGGAAGCTTCCTCATACTTCTCCTCGCGGATCATGTCGCGAAACTTGCGGGAGCCAATCACATTGGTCCGCTCACCTACCAGAATCGGGCGGTTATCCTCCTCCAGAAAAAGGGGTTCAATCCCGGATACCGCAGGGGAATGGGCAGGATTGCAACGACGGGGCTCCTTGTCCGCCAGCGTTTCCGCGATCGCCTCGATGTGTTTCGGCGTCGTCCCGCAACACCCCCCGGCCACATTGATCCAACCCTGCTCGGCAAATCCAGCCAGTTTTTGTGCCAGGCCTCGTGGAGTCTCATGGTAGTGCCCCTCCTCATCGGGAAGTCCGGCATTGGGGTAACAACTCACTCCGCAATGGGCCAGCCCGGAAAGAGTCCGTAGGTGATCCCGCATAAATTCCGGACCAGTGGCGCAGTTCAACCCTACGGTCAAGGGATTTAAGTGTTGAATGGACAGATAGAAGGATTCCACGTTTTGCCCTGCCAACATCGTTCCCATGGGTTCAATGGTACCGGAGATCATCAGGGGCACTTCGCTACCCAATTGCGCAAAGGCTTGCCGAATCCCGATTCCCGCCGCCTTCACATTGAGGGTATCCTGGGAAGTCTCCAGCAACAGAAGATCGACTCCTCCTCGAATCAAACCTTGGGCTTGTTCCCGGTAGGAATCCACCAGCTGATCAAAGGTGACTCCCCCAGTGACAGAGAGGGTCTTAGTAGTGGGACCGAGAGCTCCCGCCACATAACGAGGATGATCCGGCGTAGTGTAGTCTGCGACCGCTTCTACTGCCAATCTCGCCGCCTGCCGGTTGATCTTTTCTGCCTGTTCCTGCAACCCATACTCCGCCAGCACCACCGGGGTCGCCCCAAAGGTGTTGGTTTCAATCACATCGGCTCCGGCCTGCAGATACTCTCGATGAATCCTCCGGATCAAGTCCGGTCGGGTCAAGTTGAGGTATTCGTTGCACCCGTCGTACTCTTCCCCTCCAAAATCTTCTGCTATTAATGCTGCCCCTTGCAATTGAGTGCCCATCGCTCCGTCAAGAACCAATATCTTCTCCTCCAGCCTTTGCTGGATCGGTTTTTTTCCAACTGTGCGGGTCATCCCTAGTTCACCCCTCTGAAAAGTAAAAAACCTTCCATCTCTCTGAGATGAAAGGTCCGCTATTTCCAATTCGGTCTCTCATCTGACAGAGATTTACTCTGCAGGAATTGGCACCACACCGCGCGCAAAATGCACAGTAGGTTGCCGGGCTTCATCGGGCCAGTCCCTCCGCCTCTCTTGATAAGAGAATCAAGTATTCGGTTGTGAGGATTGATTGCAAATAATCAATCCCTAAGTTTCCGTTAACTATAATAAATCGACTCATCCTTGTCAATATCTAGTTTGATCCAGGCATGTGGATTCGCTCAATGAGGGGGGATCCTATTCTTCCACGTTCCGCTCCTTAGCATCCTCTCAAATATTCATCGATGCGCCTCCCCACCCCTTGGATCAACTGTTGCAACTGTTGGGCGGCTTCGAGGGCGGAGGGTCCGATGGTGGCAAAGTAGATCTTGATTTTCGGTTCCGTACCCGATGGACGCAGACAAATCCAGGCCCCCTCGGGGAGATGAAACTTAAGCATGTTTTCCTTTGGAAGCCCGTATAATCCCTGTGCAAAGTCCTCCATGCCAAGCAAGGGAACACCAGCGATTCTCTGAGGAGGATTCTGTCGCCAGTCCGCCATGATCTCCTGGATCTTCCGGGCCCCCTCCATCCCTTGCAATGTTCGGGTTTGCATGCCCTCCGCAAAGTAACCATAGGTTTGATACAATTCTTCCAGGACTACATATAAGCTTTTTCCTTGGCTTTGATACTCCGCCGCCGCTTCGGAGAGGAGCATCGCCGTCACCACGGCGTCTTTTTCCCGAGCATGGGTTCCAGCCAAATAGCCACAGCTCTCCTCATATCCGAAAATAAACTGATAGTCTCCGCTTCGCCTGAATTCCTCGATTTTTTGGCCAATATATTTAAAACCGGTTAAGGTATTAAACACCTCAACACCGTAAATCTGTGCAATCCGGGCTCCCATCTCCCCGGTGACCACAGTTTTGACCATGGCTCCCTTAGGCGGCAGGGTTCCCCTTTTCTTCATGGTGGAGAGAAGGTAATGCATAATTAAGACCCCAGTCTGATTTCCCGTCAGAGGGGTATACCCTCCTTTTCCGTCTGAGATGGCAACCCCGATCCGATCCGCGTCGGGGTCAGTCCCGATCACCAGATCTGCCTCCATCTGCTCCGCCAGCCGGATCGCCTTTGCAAGCACCTTCGGATCTTCCGGATTGGGAGTTTCCACGGTGGAAAAGAGGGGGTCCGGTTCCTCCTGTTCTTTCACAACGTAGACCCGTTTAAACCCGGTCCGCTGCAAAACCTGCCGGACGGGCAGATTCCCGCTTCCATGAAGCGGGGTGTATACGATTCCTAGTCGTTGCTTGATAGGCCTTGTTCCCTCTGGTTGCACGCTGACGGAGGTGACCGCTTCCAGATAGGCTTCATCCACCTCATCCCCGATCCACTCCAGCAACTGGTTCTCTTCCGCTTCCTTGCGGGTCATTTTTTGGATGTCGGCGAAGGAGTGGATCTGCCGAATCCATGAGAGGACTTGTGTAGCGGCCTCAGGGAGAAGCTGCCCTCCTTCCCTGCCGTATACTTTATAACCGTTATAAGGGGCCGGGTTGTGACTGGCGGTGATGACAATCCCTGCCGTCGTCTGTAAATATCGGACGGCAAAAGACAGCTCCGGGGTGGGTCTCATCTCCTTGAACAATTTTGTGCGAATCCCGTTTCCGGCCAGTACCAACGCCGCCTCCAAGGCAAACTCCGCAGAATGGCGTCTGGAGTCATAGGCGATCACTGCCGAAGGGGAGTTCTCCAGTTGCAAGAGATACTGGGCCAGACCCTGTGTGGCTTTCCCCACGGTATACCGGTTGATCCGGTTGCTGCCTGCTCCCATCAGCCCCCGTAAACCTCCCGTGCCAAACTCCAGGTCTTTGTGGAAACGGTCCATCACTTCTTTTGAATCCTGTGCAATGCTGCACAGCTCATCCTTGGTTTCCTGGTCGATCACCGGATCCTTCAACCAAAGCTCCAACAGGTCTTCCGCCTGACGTTCCCGTGTCATGTCGATCCTCCTCACAGAATCAGATGCACTCTGTTGATCGATCTCCACTCTTCCCCTCTAGAAGCATTGTGATTTACATCGATCTTGGACGGTTGGGGTCGGCTTTTACATTCCGCCAAAATCGCTCCATGTGAAACCCAGCCCCTGTAATGACTTTTTCACAACACTTCTAGTGTGCCTTCAATCCACTTTGATCTTGTTTTTGTCCTGGCATTCAAGAGGGTACAAGTCTCGCCGGAAGGACTCTTCCCTTCCC
>CAUGKZ010000067.1 GCA_959600065.1 uncultured Kroppenstedtia sp.
CAGGGTCGGGATGGTGGGGCGGCGGAGAGCCTTTGCGTTTTTTGCAAGAGATCGGGGCCGTCCCACCATCCCCGTCCCCACAAGCAATATTCCCAGTTGATCGGCGCGGGTCACAAACCATCGAGTATGTTGTGGTTTTAGCGGCTGGAGCCGCTCATCTGTCTGAGTGATGTGAGGATTGTTTTTTTAGCCAAGATGTTGTCGCGGGGGTGGGTGGGGTGCTATTGACACTTTGTTCATTGTGTGAAGCAGAAATCGTAGATGTGTAGCAGTTGGAAGATTGGCTCCTTTATGACAAGGGATCCACGCCTTTTGGGTTATTGTTTCGGATCGGCAGGATTTTATAAACTAGAATTAGAACTTATCTTGGTGAATAACTTTTTTGAGGATCTGGATGTAATTATTCAAGGAGTGAATCGCCGACATGCGAATTATCGGGGGAAGCTACCGAGAGTGGAAAAGTCTAGGCGAAGAGGAGCAGATATGCCTTTTCAAGCAGGCCATGGCTGACTACCATTGGAAAATGTCGCGGTTAGACCGCGAAAAACAGAAGCCATATGCATCCAGACTGATCGATTTCAGTGGACTCAACCATTGTTATCCGATCCAAGACAAGATTTTGCACTAATCATTTATTTGGCCATTTCTTATGGGACTGCCACTCTTCCGAGGGAAGGGTGGCTTTTTTTTGCTGAAAAAAGTGGAGAACACCCGAAGTTTGATAAACACCTCACCCCGAAAGGAAGAACCTGGACCTTTTCCGCATAGGCTGTATGGAACGATAGGATCGGAGGGGAAAGGATGGACGGGAAGAAGGAAATGAAACAGGCTTTGGAGAAAGCCCATCTGTATGGATTGCTGGCAGAGTATTATAAATATCATGATCCCGAGTTGGTGATACATTATTATCAAAAGCACTTCAAATACACGCGAAAAGTGGCAGTCATGGCTTGGAACTCGGCAGGAAAGCAATGGGAAAAAGGAAAAACGACTTCTTCCCCGCGATCTGCGCTGTCGTCAGGCACTTCATCCCGCCTCCGGGTGATCCACGCCTCCCCTGATGCGCCGGCAATGGAGGTGCAGATGGACGGAGGGCAGATCGATTGGAGATTAACCTTCGGCCAAGTCTCCCATGATCAGTTGATTTCGAGCGGGAGTCACCAGGTGGAACTGTATGGAGTGGAGGGACAGGGAGAACCGATGGCTAGCAAAGCAATTTCTCTGGAACCGGGGAAGGGTTATACCCTGCTAGTGGTCAACCAGTTGAAGGATCTGGAGTTGCAGCTGATCCACGATCAGCCGGAAGACAGAGAGAGGATGTCAAAAAATCAGTCCGGTTCCTCTCTCCCCCAGATGTCTCGGCAGGAGTTTTGATCCCCTGGAGGAGATGTGCTCTTGCTTGGGAGATTTACCATAGGAAAGGAGATGTCTAGATAAGTATCAGTGGAACTTGTAACGGTTGTTCTATTCAGACTTTTCTCCGGAAAGAAAATGCTAACATCAGAATTCTCAGTAGACCTGTTCCAAATGGATAAATGAGAGGAGAGGAAAGAACAGAGAAGGCCAGCCATATATCCAATCGGTATAGTGACCAAATCTATTTCCAAAACCCGCGGAGCTAAATGAATTTGTAAATAAGTTCGATACTCAAATTCTTCTTGACGGTAAGTGCCATCTGATCTAACGGTATACATGCGAAATTTCTGGGACTCTTTTATCCCTTTCGAGTCCCAGTTACATAAGTGGTATGTGTGTTGCGTTTTCAGGGTAGCATTACAGCACATATGAAATCAGGGATTAAACATCTGATAGATGACGGAGAGATTTCGATGGAAGAGATTTTAATGACGATTTTACAGATACTACCAGAGTGATTGAGGAGATATGTGGAAGAAGATAGAAAGACAATCTTGCATTAATCCACGGTGATTGATTGCCCTCCTCATATCAATCAAGTGGATAGCGGTTTTATGTTGAGAGTACGTGGGATCGATCCTCAACAATGGTGATGTTAATATCTGACTATTAACCGATTTGATAAAGCTTGGATTCCTAACATCATCTCTTTGGAGATAAATTAAAATAAAGATTTTGTGGCTAAATTGCTAGGGGTAGATAGAGAGGCACTATCAATTCCGACAAAACTATCCCAGCGAACCGGTAAGAAAAAAGGTGTATCCTCTTGCACAGCCGAAGTTTCAAAAAAATATTCTGCATCGGTTGCTTATTCTACAACATGGGCTACCTCAACAGTAACGTATGGTAGTGGGAGTACCTTCAGTGTTACTGCTCCTCAATTTGTAAATAATGGAGATGGGACTGAAATGCATAATTTTGGCCTTCCTGGTATTTTGATTCTAGTTGTTACGTTGGTTTTGGTTTACTTTGTGCTTCGTTCTCTTATAAGAAAAAGATGACAAGTAACTTGAACAGCCTCATCACGGGGCTGTTTTTGTTTTCCTTTGTGGATCGAATGGGTTCTATATGGGATTGTGTACAGGTAAAGTTCAAGAGGTTTTTGGGGTTTGAACGTGACCCCTGCTTGATTTCTACGAAAAAAGCCCAAGGGAGTCGGCTCTTTCCGACCGTGATCGTGGTGGAATCGAGAGCTTCGATGGGAAATGGGAGAGAAAGCGTTCGTCGAACATTCCGCCCCGATCGCTGAATGAGTGGTATGGAGAATCCTTTGAAGCATCTACCACAGTACTTTATCTACTTTGTGATGTGGGTCATGTTTTTTCAGAGCATTGGCTCATCCATTTACTTGTATAAATCGAGAAAGATTTAAAGTCTCCCTCAATCGAAAAAAATTTGCTCAAAAAGTCATAAATAGATGTTTCAAATACGGGAAATGGGGAATATAAATAATAGTTGCTCAGAAACATTGAGACTCCAAATTCTCATGAAAGGTTGATTTCTATGTTTGGCAACATGATTAGAAGGCTGCTGAAAAAGGAAGTTCGAATTCATTCCCATATAGTGAAGCCCTTGAAACATCAGGGGATTTATAAATATCATGAGTATCTGAGGTATCTGGTCAAAGAAGAGAAGAGAAAACAATTGCCCCCGATGGAATGGCAGGAAGAACAAAGGGGAGCATAAGGTACATGAACTTAACTGAAGAGAACTGTCGGTGGATCAGATTGAAGATATAACGACCTTTCCCGGGAAATGACAAGGGGAAAGGTCGTTTAGTTTTTGTAAGGATCTCCTCAGCACTCTTTACCCATCAAAAGCAGGATCTTCATACTCTTTCCAGAAAACAGTTAGATGATCAACGAAGCTGCAAGGTTCCACTTAGGATCTGTATACTGAAAAGCAGGGAGAATCACAATGTATATCTATCACGGACTCAACGGAAGGAATGGGGAGGGGGAAGAGATGAAGGTCTTGGAAGTAGAGATTAAAGCAGCGGGATATGAAGCTTCTCGCCCTATCATACAAGATCTTGCTTTTTCTGTTGGCGCAGGAGAGCTAGTGGGACTGATCGGTCCCAACGGTGCCGGTAAAAGCACGACCGTGAAGGCGATCCTGGGTTTATTGAAGGAGTGTCGGGGAGAGATCCGGTTTACCGGGGAGACGAAGCGGTATGCCTATGTGCCGGAACAGCCCGTCACACTGGAGGGTCTCACGCTGGAGGAGCACCTAGAGTTGGCGGCGGCGGCTTTTCAGCTTACGTCGGAGGCTCGGCGAAAACGGTCGGAGGAACTGTTAAACTCCTTTGCTTTGCAGGGGGTACGTCATGAATATCCGGAGCGCTTTTCCAAAGGGATGCGGCAGAAGATGATGTTGCTGCTGGCTTTCCTGATCGAACCGGAAGTGTTGATCATCGATGAACCCTTTGTGGGATTGGATCCACGGGCGACGCAAACTTTTCTCAGATGGATGGAGCGTCAACGCAAACAGGGAACAGGCGTGTTGATGTCCACGCATGTATTGGATACGGCGGAGCGGATCTGCGACTCTTTTCTTTTACTCGATGGGGGAAGACAGGTCGCCGCTGGCAGTATGGAGGCGATCCGGGAGCAGAGCGGACTGACAGAAGGGACGTTGCTGGATTGCTTTGGCCGTCTGGCTGGGGAGGAAACCAACGGATGACTCCTTGGGATTTATTCAAGGGGCGGCTGTTTGAAGAGTGGCGCTTTCAATATCGGGTGTGGAGAACTGTACTGGATTGGACGGTGATTCTGTATCTGGGGATCCCGGCTCTGGTCTTTTTGTGGATTCAGTACCGCTCGGGCTGGGAAGCGGACAGCTGGATCGGCGATGTCCCCTCCTGGGGCTGGATCGCAATATCCTATCTCTTTCTTTGGAGTGGAAAGATCCGACTGGGTTTGCGGGAAGGAGATCTTCTCTTTCTTCGGCAACAGCGAAAGTGGATGCAGACTTTGATGGGATTGGGACTGGTCTACTCTTTTTTGTTTCATATGTTAGCGACAGGTGGATTCCTTCTGCTCAGCGGGCCACTCTTGATCGGCCACTGGAACCTTTCCCGCGAGGAAGTGGGGATCTGGGGGGTGTTTTTGCTCCTGGTACGCTGGGATTTGTCCCTTTTCCGCTGTATGTGGGCTTCTGTGGTCCCGGCCTGGAAACGGTGGATGGGCTACACTTTTTT
Source organism: uncultured Kroppenstedtia sp. (assembly GCA_959600065.1). GTDB lineage: Bacteria > Bacillota > Bacilli > Thermoactinomycetales > DSM-45169 > Kroppenstedtia > Kroppenstedtia sanguinis. The sequence goes on from CAUGKZ010000067.1 coordinate 4,616, forward strand.
CGGAGTGGGGTTGTTTCCGATCTGGGCGGCTTTGGTTCCTTGGAGTTTATCCTCACCGACAGTGACGAAGTTCGGGTGGATCTTGGCTGCGGTAGTAGCTTGGTTTCTCCTGCGGTGTCGCCTGACTGCAGAAGGACTTTTTCTGGATGATGTGGCGCGGGAACAGGAATACCGGCTCCGTTTTGTCGCTTGGTTCCTGCAGGGGGGTGGAGTGTTGCCTAGACGGAAAGATTTCCAACCCCGTCGCCCATGGCTGCTGCGACGTTCCCAGCCTTTGTTCCGGCAGAGAACCTGCGCCGCAATCCTTGCTGAATCGGTCTTGAAACCCTTGCTGCGGCTCGGGAAGCATCTAAGAGTCTACTTGCAGATGGCAGGCCTTCTCCTCGTCGGAGTTCTCTGGGTACCAGGACCGATGAAGGCAGTAGTTAGTTTGCTTTCCTGGTTTTTGTTTTACTTCTGGGGTAGATCCTGTTGGCGGGAGTTCACCTCTTCCACTGGGGTAAGTCTGTTTCCCTGGGAAAAGGGGACGATCCGGGAAGCTTTTCGCATTTATACTTTTTGGGTAACCCTGCCCGGCTTTTCCTTGATCAGTCTGGGAACGGGTTGGATGTGGTGGGGCTGGGCGGGATTGGTCGTTGGCGCCGTAGCTGGTCCTCTCAGCTGTTGTTTAGGAGCCGAGATCGGTGGGAGGTGGGCGCATCATCCTTTCCTAGAAAAGAATCGATGGCGAGAGGGTGACTTCTCAAAATAATATTTATGATTCCCTTGTTTCTGATAATATAAAAAGGAAGGGACGTACAGACTATCTAGGGACGGGAGGAGATGGCATGGAGACGCAACGCTTCGTTTGGCGCAAAATTGGAATTCTCACACTGGTTCTCCTGCTGATTCTTCCCACAGCGGTCTGGGGAAACGAGAGAGCAACGAACCCACCGGCAACGGAAACGGTGGCACTAGGAAAGCCCTTCCCTTGGGACCGACCGGGAGCGATTTCATCCCGTCTGCACTTGGGGACACCTGCTTCCGCCGGGTTGGTGAAGGAGCCCCTGGAAGCAATCGACCCCGCTATTGAAGAAGCGATCCAGGAGGGTTATATGCCGGGGGCCGTCGTCTTGGTGGCTCGGAAGGGGAAGATCGTCAAACATGAGGCCTACGGTTTCGCCGCCCGGGAGTGGGATGATCAGGGAAACCGGATGGACGAGCCGGTCCCGATGAAAAAGGATACTCTTTTCGATTTGGCTTCCATCAGCAAGATCTTCACTTCGGTGGCCGTAATGAAACTGTACGAAGAAGGGAAGTTCCGACTGGATGACCCGGTGGCTAAATACATACCTGAGTTTGCACAGAAGGGGAAAGCGAAGGTCACCATCCGGCAATTGATGACCCACACTTCCGGATTTGAAGCGGAGATTCCCCTTCACGAACTCAAGGGGAGCCGCAAAGACCGGATGCAGGCGGTCTTTGCTCATTCCCTGATCCACGAGCCGGGGGAGGCCTATCTCTACAGCGATCTCAACGCGATCACCCTGGGTGCCTTGGTGGAACGGATTTCCGGGCAAAGGCAGGATGTTTTTGTCCAGAAATATATCACCGATCCCCTGGGAATGAAGGAGACGATGTACAATCCGCCGTCCTCTTTGAAATCCCGGATCGCCGCTACAGAATACCAGCCGAAGATTGGGCGGGGGCTGGTCTGGGGAAGTGTCCATGATGAGAAGGCTTGGTCCCTGGATGGGGTGGCAGGGCATGCAGGGGTCTTCTCCACAGCAAAGGATCTGGCCATCTTCGCTCATATGTTGCTCAACCACGGACAATATGGGCATGTGCGCATTCTGAAGCCCAAGACCGTGGCTCTGATGGAGAAAAATATGAACATCGCCTTTCCCGGGGATGATCACGGACTGGGCTGGGAGCTAAACCAGAGCTGGTACATGGATGCCCTATCGGATCCTCGCACCATGGGGCATACCGGCTATGCAGGCACTTCTATCGTCATGAACCGGAGTAATGGAGCGATCGCCATCGCTCTCACCAACCGAGTGCATCCGACCCGGGATACCCCTTCTACCAATCCGGTGCGGCGTCAGGTGGCCCGCCTGACTGCTGATGCGATCCCAGTCGCTATTCCCGGCAAGGGAGGAGCCTGGTTCTCCGGTTACGGGGATGACTTGGATCGTTCCCTGACGGGAAGCCGATGGAAGGGCACCGGTAAGAGGCTTACCTTTGACACCTGGTACCGGATGCAACCGGCAGAAAAGGGAGCCCCGACGGATTATGGCATGGTGGAAGCCTCCTCTGATGGGAAACACTGGTCGGCGATCAGTATACCGATGAGCGGGCAGAGCGAAGGATGGGTGCGCAAGGAGATTACTCTTCCTCCCCACACCCGATCCCTCCGTTTTCGCTACCATACCGACGATCACGCCAACGGCCGCGGCTGGTACGTGAAGAATCCCAAGCTTACCGACACAAGCGGTCGCACCCTCCAAGTGAACTGGTCCGGGAAGGGAGCGGTAAGGTGGTGAGGTACAATCTGCTCTTTTCTCCGATTTAACAAAGGTTTCATATCGACTTAGCTGAACCTAAATATTGCTCGTCTAATCTGTAAAAGGATTTTAAAAAGGGCCTTTTTCAGCGGATATCGATGTTGGGCTAACAGTCAAACCTGAATATTAAATTCCGGAGGCGGGGGGAGAGGAAGAGTTGAAGAATGAAAAGGGATCTTTGTCAAACACGGATATGGAAAAAAAAGAGTCGAGGAGGCGCCGTTTCTTAAAAGTGTCGACTTTCGTGGCCGAAGTCGCTCTTGTAGGCATATTGGCCAGTTCGTTCGGTCATCCATTGATCGAGGCGGCAACGAAAGACCGGATTTCTCCTTCAAAACATAACAAAAAACCGGAATTAGTATTTCCCGTAATCAGTGATGTCCATATTAAGGAGAGCGGCACCAGTGATCTGAAAAAGTTTGAAACCGCGTTGGATCAATTAAACAGACTGGCACCCAAACAGGATGCTCTTGTAACAGTTGGAGATTTAACGGATCATGGACGGGTGGAAGAATATGATCGTTTTATGTCTGTTTATAACGCCAAAAAACAGCCGCAAGCCGTTTCCATGCTGGCAATCGGAAATCACGACTATGGGAATGGATTAT
>CAUGKZ010000068.1 GCA_959600065.1 uncultured Kroppenstedtia sp.
GATTCTGCTGCCGAACTTGTTGGGCGTTGGTCTCGGAAGCAAATTCACTTCCGTATTTTTGACCTTGAGCGCCCTGGGCAGCCTGTTGGTTTTGCTGTCGAATTCTTTGGGCGTTAGTTTTGGCAGGGCCTTTTGGTTGAAAAGCCATTTGTATCACCTCCGTGCTATGTATTGTGTCCGAAAACGAGGGATTCACTCTCAAAGAAAAGTACTATTTATTGCCTGAGGAGGTATCATGAAAGATCGTATCTTGGTGGCAATGTTAAACTGCATGCCAAAAAAATCAGTATCCCGTTGGATGGGGCGCCTGGCTCGGTCTCCAAAGAGCCGGAGACTGATTCCCTATTTTATCCGCCGTTTTGATGTAGATTTGAGCCAAGTGGAAAAACCGGTCTCTCAATACAAAACTTTGCTCGATTTTTTTGTGAGGGGTCTCAAGGAAGGGGCGAGACCGGTGGATCCCGATCCTGAGCGAATCGTCAGTCCGGTGGATGGGACGATTTCTCAGATGGGAGAAATCCATGAGGGGACACTTCTACAGGCGAAGGGAGTCACCTATACCCTGGAAGCTCTTCTCGGAGGCGACAGGAAAAAAGTGAGCCAATTCGAGGGGGGCAGATTTATCACCCTTTATCTAAGCCCACGGGATTACCATCGGATTCATACACCGATTCAGGGGCGGGTGATCGGACTAACTTATATTCCTGGCTCTCTCTTTCCAGTGAATGCCCTGGGTGTGAAACGGGTACGCGGACTTTTTGCTAGAAATGAACGTTTGATCACTTTTTTGGAAAGTCTAGCAGGGAAAGTCGCTCTGGTAAAAGTAGGGGCAACCAATGTCGGGAGCATTCGGGTGGTCTATGATCAGGACATCGTAACCAATTGTCGGGGGAGGAGGCGGATACTTAGTCGAGACTATCCAGGGACGGAGGCGTTGGACAAGGGAGAGGAACTGGGCCGATTTGAATTTGGCTCTACGGTGATCCTCCTTTTTGAAGTGGATCGCACCGATTGGGTCGGCGATCTTTCTCCAGGAACTATGGTCCGGATGGGCGAGCCGATTGCAACGATTCGAAGGGATTAGACAGGTTGAAGAAGGGGGAAACCCGGTGTTTCAGCATACGCAACTTCCTTTCAGGCGTTTTAAATCTTATTTCCCGGTGGTGACCGGGATCTTGGTGATCCAGACCCTCCTCTTTTTATTGATGAGCATTAGCGGTGGGTCGACCCATCCATTGGTTTTGTTGCGTTTTGGCGCTTTGGAGAACACAGCATTGTTGATCGATGGGGAATGGTGGAGGCTGGTTACTCCTGTGTTTTTGCATATTGGAATCACTCATTTTCTTTTTAATAGTTTTTCCCTCTACCTGTTGGGTCCCCAATTGGAATGGCTATTCGGACGGTGGCGGTTCATCATTCTGTATCTGTTGACAGGGGTCATGGGGAATTTAGCCACTGTTTATCTAGGAACAGCAGGAATCAGCGCCGGAGCTTCCGGTGCCATTTATGGACTGTTGGGAGTTTATGTTTATCTATTCCTGTTTCGCAGGGGGTCCATGGATCCGGATACAGGAAAAGGGTTGCTGGCTTTGGTGGGGATCAACCTGGTGATCAGTATCATCACGCCTACCATCAATCTTACAGCGCATTTGGGAGGGCTAATTGCAGGTTTCTTACTAGCTGGTCCCCTGATGAGGCGAAAGATGTAAAGAAACAGGGCTGTTGGTTAACCATAAAGTGGATGATGGGAACGAAACGACATCGCCCCATCGTAAAATATGGCTTGGGGGGACGGGAATGGGGGGACGGCTCCGATCTCTTGCAAAGAGCGAAAGGCTCTTCACCGTCCCACCTCCCGACCTTAGTTCCTACCTAACATAGGGCGAATCAACACACCTGATCACAATTAACTTTTAATCGGAGTAAAATCACGAGTGAATTGGTTAAGCTATGCTTGGTGAGATCTTATGCGCTTATGGGATCATATCGATCGCTTGGACCGCCCGGCATGGCTTCTTTTAGTTATTAGCGGTTTATATGCCATATCCACTGCGCTGTCCAATACCTTTGTCAATGTTTATCTCTGGAAATTGCAGCCGAATTTCGCGATCATCGGCTATTACAACCTGGCGAATTATCTGGCGGTAGCGATCACCTTTGTCTTGGCTGGCAGACTGACCAAACAAGTGGATCGGGTGATTGCGATCCGGATCGGGGTGGCGTTACAGGCCCTTTTTTATTTGGCCGTGCTCCTGCTGGGAAATCGGTCGGTGGAATGGGTTTTCCTGTTGGGAATGTTTCTCGGTGTGGGTTCCGGGTTCTTCTGGTTGTCCTATCATGTACTCTATTTTGAGATCACTGAACGGAACAACCGGGATATTTATAATGGAATCCATGGACTGATCACATCAGGGGCAGGAATCTTGGCGCCGGTGATCTCCGGCTGGATTATCACGCGGATTGATCATTTTACCGGTTACCGATGGATATTCGCTTTGTCCTTAGTGGTTTTTCTGGTTGCAGTGGCGGTCAGTTTTATGTTGAGTCGGAGAAGTGCCAGCGGGGTCTATCGGCTTAAGGAAATCCTATGCTTGGCCTTCGATCGACAAAACCACTGGTATTGGGTCAACCTGGCGATGGTGGCCCAAGGAATCCGAGAAGGTTTGTTCGCTTTTCTGATCAGTCTGCTGATATTTGTGGCTACAGGCAATGAATTGTCCTTGGGCGGGTATCTGACAGCCTCCTCTGCCATCGCCTTCATCGCGTATTTTATGGTCGGTCGGTTTATAAAGATCCGCTGGCGGGATGAAAGTATTTTGATTGGCGCGGTGATGTTGGGGGTGGTGGCTCTTCCTCTCCTCTGGGATGTAAATACTTGGGCGTTGGTGGTGTTGGGCTGGGGAATCGCTCTTTTTTATCCACTGTACTTGGTTCCCTTCACATCGGTAGTGTTTGATGTCATCGGAGAAAACCAGGAGACAGCACGTCTTCGTGTCGAATATGTGGTAGCCAGAGAATTGGCTTTCAATGTGGGGCGGGTCTTCAGCGTCGCCATTTTCCTGTGGTGGGTGCAGGGGATGTCCGATCCCTCTGAATTGCGATGGTTGGTTCTGTCTGTGGGCTTTGTCCAACTATTTGCCTGGCTGGCCATTCGTCGGGTCCCATTGTTGGAACAGGAGCCCTGAATCAGTGGATCAGGGAGTGTGAACCAATTGATAAAGGAAAAACCCCAGGTCCTTGTCACACGGGGAATTCCCTCAGAAGGGCTCGATTTGCTGAACAAATATTTTGAAGTGACGGTGGGTGCTTGGGATCGCATGTTGAGTCGGGAAGAATTACTCGACTTGGTGAGGGGAAAAGAGGCCTTGTTATCCATGTTGACCGACCGGGTGGATGGAGACTTGATGGGGATTGCAACGGATCTGAAAGTGGTCAGCAACTTGGCTGTCGGTTTTGACAATATCGATGTGGAGGAAGCGACCCGTCGGGGGATCGCCGTCACCCACACACCAGAAGTGTTAACGGATGCGACGGCGGACCTGGCTTTCGCTCTGTTACTGGATGTAGCCCGCCGTGTCACGGAGGGGGATCGGCTCATCCGGGCGGGGCAGTGGAAAGAGTGGGCTCCTTTATTTCATCTGGGAAAGAATGTGTCGGGATCTACCCTGGGCATCATCGGGTTGGGGCGCATCGGACAAGCTGTAGCCAAACGGGCCCGAGGTTTTGAGATGAAGGTGGTTTATCATTCTCGAACCCAGCTTCCCTCAGTGGAAGAAAAGCTGGGGATTCGTTATCTGCCTCTGCAGGAACTGTTGCAACAAGCAGACTTTGTTTCCCTGCATGCCCCATACAATCACCAGACCCATCATCTGATCGGATGGGAGGCGCTCTCTCAGATGAAAAAGAGTGCTTATCTCATCAATACCTCCCGCGGGGCACTGGTGGATGAACCGGCGTTAGTAAAAGCTTTGCAACAGGGGGAAATCGCCGGTGCTGGTTTGGATGTGTATGAGGATGAACCCCGGCTCACTTCCGGGTTGGCCGATCTGAATTCGGTAGTGCTGGCTCCCCATCTAGGCAGTGCCACCTGGGAAACCCGAGGCCAGATGGCTGTGACGGCAGCACAAAATATTGTTGCGGAATTATGCGGTATCGGGGTGGCCAAACGCATCAATCCTTAATGTATTTTGAGAAGCGTTGTGATTTACATCGATCTTGGAGGGTCGGAATGGGATTTTCCATTCCGCTTTCGTTGTTCTACCGATTGAAACCTTATCCCCCCTGCATAGCGTGGGGGAGTGAAGTGACCCCTGTGGGTATGACCGCTTTTTCACAATTTAGTGGTAAGCGGAAACCGTCAGGTGCTTAAAGGTTTTTGCAAGAAAGGTATTGAATTTTGGATGGTATCAACAAGAAGGAGGCGGATGCTGGGGAAAATTCATGGTAGTTAAGAAGCCCAGGGATCCCCCATTATATAGACGAGATGACTGCGTTTGCAGACAGTCGGGATGGGGTTTTACATTGTTCCTGCGAGTCAAAATCGCTCCCTGTGAAACCCCACCCTCCCTGCATGGGCGGGGAGCAACGTAGCCGTAAGCACGATGGGTATGAGGTTCTGGGTCACATTTTTTCTAGGGTGCCGCTGCTAGGGGAGTCCCTTTTATGGTGGAAGGATTTGTGATAATATATCTTTCAGTCCTCGCCGGATGTGGAGCACAACGCCTGTTTTCCTCTCTATGTGCTGTGCTGGCCGGGTATCGAGTGACATACAATCCTATTTAAGATGAGCCCTTTTACGCAATTATCGAGGTGAAAGGGCTTACAAAAAAACGGTGAAGTCATAAAACTCGCTTGTCTTTCAAGGAGGAATCGGTATGGCACAGAAAAAAGAAGTCCTTCTGACCGAAGAGGGTTTGGCAAAGGTAAAAGAAGAATTGGAGCAATACAGGACGAAACGCCGCCAAGATGTGGCGAACCGGTTGAAGGATGCCATCGCCCAGGGAGATCTGAGTGAAAACGCTGAATACGATGCGGCCAAAGAAGAACAGGCTTTTGTGGAATCTCGTATTATGAGCCTTGAAAATATGGTTCGCAACGCCAAAATTATTGACCAGGATATACAAAACAAACACTTTGTTAGTGTGGGTGCAAAGGTGACGATCCAAGAGATTCCCGATGGGGAAGAAGAGACTTATACCATCGTGGGAAGCGCCGAGTCCGATCCCATCTCCGGCAAAATCTCCAATGAATCTCCGATCGGTGCAGAACTGATCGGAAAACGGGAAGGTGAGACTGTAAAGGTTCCCGCCCCTTCGGGAACCTTTGAATTTAAAATTATATCCATTCACTAAATCCTAGGGCTGCCACCTCTGCTGTGGCAGCTTTCTCTATCATTCGACAAGGAAATGGGACTGGAAAATCCACAGGCCACAGAACTTGTGGTATTCTGGAATGGAAATAGGGCGGGAGAGATGCTCGTGTCTGCACGTTATCCAAGTGCCAGTCTCTTCGTCGGCGGTTATGAACATGAAGAAAGGCAACCCCATCCCCTGGTAGCGAGGGACTTCGACACAGATGCGGAAGCGCAGGAGGCGAGTCGATGGTTGACAGGATCGGGGGAAAAGGGTCTCCTTCTACAGATGGGATCCACCCCCACTGGGGAACTGGAAGTGTCGGTGTCCACAGCATCGGAAATTCTGTGTCAGACAGAAGTGTGGAAGGACGAAATGTGGCGCATTTTTATGGAGTATTATCGGCAAGGAGAACCGCCCTTTCCGTCGGTGGGAACCTTCAGCTAGATACACTGCGTCCCTTGTCGCAGGAAGCGGTGCAAATCTCGGAAAGGAATTGAGCCCGATGTGGCCTCTCAACAGATCGACGGCCCTGTGAGGGGCCGCCCTTTTTTCAATGACTGCGAGGTTTGATCTGGGTCTTCAATTGGTTTGCCAGTGGGAGGAGGGATCGGTTGGTTTTGTACTCCACCCACTGATTTTGCGGATTTTTCAACAATAACCTTGGTGGATCCCAAAGGTTGGTGGGGGGCGTGATGATCATCTCCCGGATCGGGTGACCGGGAGGTGAGGTGGGCAAGGCGACAGGATGGGGAAACCGGAATAGAATATATTGGCTCGGAAGGTCAAAGGACTTCATCCCGGCCATCTGATGAATTCCAGTCAGCACTTGCTCCAATTCTGCTTGTATCCCCCGATTCACCCGGAAGGGGATCTGTTTTTGATGGAGGATGCGATAGCCTTCCACCTGGGAGATTTTTGCCGGTGGACGAAGAGCTATTTGAGCCTCTGTCATTTGGAGAGAGAACCCGAGGAAGATCGGGATGAAGCAGGCGGCAATGATCCATTTTTTAAAAGGTACCATGTAGCATTTTCCCCTTTGATGCGAAATTTTCATCTTACGATAGTTTGAGATAAACAGCGTCAGAACATACCACACCCCTACGATGGGGCAATCAGGTCAAGGTGATTCAGATGAAATCTTTCACATTTATACATACTGCGGACCTCCACCTGGATCTCCCCTTTCAGGGATGGAAGGGAACAGAGGGACAAGGAGGAGCTCGATGGCAGGAACAGAGACAGACTTTGCAGACCATCATTGGCTTGGTGAAAGAGCGAAAGGCCGCATTTTTATTGATTGCCGGCGATTTCTTGGAGCATGAGACCGTCAGCCGCTCCACGGCACAATGGGTGATCGAACAGATGCGACAAATCCCCGGGACTCAGGTATTGATTGCACCAGGTAATCATGATCCCTTACGTCCAGATTCCTTTTACAACACTCTCGACTGGCCCTCCCATGTCCACATCTTCGATGCAAAGTGGGAGGAAATTCAATACGAGGAGTTTTCTCTTCGTGTTTATGGGAGAGGCTTTGCAGAGTATGAAGAACCTGAAAGCTGTCTTCCTACCATTTCTTCCCCGAAGGAGGGGGAAAGGCGGATCCTGTTGGCGCACGGAACTTACACCTCCCATCGCAGTGAATCCCCTTATTTCCCCTTGTGCGATCAGGACCTGCTCCCCCTGGAACTGGATTATGTGGCTTTGGGTCATATCCACCTGCCCTCTCTTCACCGACTGAACAATCAGCGTCGCACCTGGATTTGTTATCCCGGATCTCCGGAAAGCCTGCGCTGGAAAGAGACCGGGGAGCGGACGGTGTCGGTGGGAACATTTGGAACGGAGGGGCTCCAGCTGGAACAGATAGCTGTGCAGACCCGTCGCTATGAAGTGGATTCTGTGGATGTACAAGGATGTGACACGGAGGAGCAGGTGATCCGACGGATCCTTGAAAGGGTCCCTCCGGGAGAGGAGCGGAATGCATGTCGCCGCCTCCATCTCTACGGGCGCCGATCTGCCGATCTCTCTCTACAGGGAGAATGGATTTTGCATCGGTTGAAGGACGAAGGATTCCATTATGTGGAGCTTGCGGATGAAACCCTGCCTGATTATGATTTGGATCAGATTCGAGAGCGGGAGAGTTTGGCGGGTCGGTTTGTGCGGAAAATGGAAGAACGGATCGATGGAGCGGATTCCGAGGAAGCAGATCTCTTGCGTCAAGCCCTTTATAAAGGATTGGATGCGCTTATGGTGGAGGGAAATCGGTCATGAAATTGAAACGTGTCTATTTCCGGGGATTTGGCCGTTGGGTGGACCGGGAATTCCAGTTTCAGGAGGGTCTTAATCTGATTGAAGCCCCTAATGAATCGGGTA
>CAUGKZ010000069.1 GCA_959600065.1 uncultured Kroppenstedtia sp.
CCACCATCCCGACCTTATTTCCTGCCTAAAATATGGCTAATCAACACGCCTGACTCTCCACTATTGATGCTTCAGTCGAAAGCAAACGGACAGTGAAGAAAAATTCACTGACCGTTTCATCCTTAGGGTTTGTTGGATCCGCATTTCTCACTCTACGGAAGTCTTCATCTGCCGAACCGGCCCCACGTATTGATTCAGGGGGAAACCATGGCGGATCGCTTTGGTGATGAAATCCTTGGCGAGGCGGACGGAATCCTCCACACCTTTGCCGTGGGCGAGACCGGCGGCAACGGCGGCGGAATAGGTGCAGCCGGCACCGTGGGTCCAGTGGGTTTCCATCTTTTCCGCTTCATACAGGGTGAACTTCTTGCCATCGTATAACAAATCGACGGCTTGATCATGCTGGAGGCCGGAGCCACCCTTGATCAGAACGTAAGAAGGGCCGAGGTTGTAAATGGCCTGGGCTGCCTCCTTCATCTCCTCCAAAGTGGTGATGGGCTCGGTTCCTGCCAGCTGAGCCGCTTCAAACAGGTTGGGTGTAACTACGGTCGCCTTGGGGACAAGCAGGTCCCGGAGGGCTTCTTTGTTCTCCGGATTTAGGACATCGTTTTCCCCTTTACACACCATGACCGGATCGATCACCGTCCGGTTGACTCCATGTTGATCGATGGCATCGGCGGCCAGCTCAATCACTTCCACCGTGCTCAACATCCCGGTCTTCATGGCATCGATGCCTGTGGAGAGAACCGTCTCCAACTGGGCCTTCACAGTTTCCGTTGGAATCGGATGGACTCCATGGGCCCATCCATCTGGATCCATCGTGACGATGGTATTGAGAGCGGACATTCCGTAGACGTCCAGGGAATGAAAGGTTTTTAAATCTGCCTGGATCCCGGCACCCCCACTCGTATCTGAACCGGCGATGGTCAATGCTTTTTTCATCTGGATTCCTCCTCAAGGGTCGGGATTCTGCTTTGGTTTCGATTCTTATTTTAATCCAATTTGTCTGGTTTGTCAGAGGTGGTTTGGAATGGGAAAATAGACCTGCAGCCAAACCGGATGGACACCCGTGATAAAATAAAGGAAGACAACTGGATATGCAAAAGTTTTCTAGGGTTCCGCAGCACAGCTGGACTGGTCCGAGAGAAAACACACGACTGAGGTGTCAGTGGTGCACACGGAGGGATAAAAGCCCGGGAGGATATCCTGATGATATCTTCCCGGGCTTTCTGTGAAAAGGGGGAGGAAGGATGAACTGGAATTGGGCAAAAGTGTGGATTGCAGCTTTTTTTGAAGTGATGTGGGTGATCGGTCTGAAACATGCAGAGAATGTATGGAGTTGGAGCGGAACCATTGTAGCGATTGGGATCAGTTTTTATCTGATGATCATGGCTGGGAGCACTCTGCCTGTCGGCACTGTATATGCAGTGTTTGTGGGTTTGGGGACCGCCGGGACGGTGTTTTCAGAGGTGGTCTTCTTCGGAGAACCCCTGAAGTGGATGAAACTCTGTCTGATTCTGGTGTTGCTGGTGGGAGTGATGGGCTTGAAATGGGTGACTGAAGAACCCGGGGAGGAGGGATCCTGATGGCTTGGCTTTTTCTCGTACTGGCAGGTGGGATGGAGATGGTCGGGGTAACGATGATCCATCGTTTGCACCGAGACGGAGATGTGAAAGCATGGTTAGGGTTGTTGGGGGGATTTGGTGGAAGCTTTTTCTTTCTCGCTCTTGCTTTGCAGGATTTACCTATGGGAACGGCCTATGCTGTCTGGACCGGAATCGGTGCGGCAGGGGGAGCGATCGCAGGCATGCTGTTTTATGGTGAGCCCAAACATTTCTCCCGTATTTTCTTCATCACCCTCGTACTGGGAGCGGCTGTGGGGCTGAAAATGGTTTCCTAAGAAATGTAGCGAAAAAGTTACTAGGGAGGGTTGGGTTTCATTTTTGGATCGTCAGAACTTGGGCATCGAAATGTGAAATCCAATCCCGGTCAACTCAGAAAGCACTCATATTGACTTTATTCGCTGTTCAACTTAACATCAGATTTGAAATTTACAACAGAGAAGGGATGAAATGATCATTTTGCGCTTTTTGTATCGGCTAGCGCAGGCATTAAACAGGCGGGATTCTGATGCTAGACCGTAAACTGCAAACTGCTGTCTTTGCGGCGACACTAAGTTCTTTTCTGATGGCTGTCGTCTTTCCACTCAATGCTTCAGGATTTGAAGACCCGGATCGATATAAATTTGTCTATATGTTGAGTGGATTTCGAATCTACACCCCGTTTATCTTTTTAGGAACCTTTCTCTTTGGAGTGTCCGTGTCGATGATCGCTGACCGACTCAGTGAGAGGATGGATGGTTGGTATTCTTCCTGGATCAGTTACGGACTGCACATTTTGGCATGTGCATTATTTGCCAGTCTCTTCATGGTTTCATGCATTGTGGCAACGGTTTTTTTCATATTGGATCGTTGGCTCAAAGGAAAGAACTTTCCGGGGAGTGCAACGGCTCTTTTTTTCATTATGTTGCTTCTTTGGACCTTTTCCATCCCCCTCTGAAGGGGGTAGGCATTAAAACCGCCTTTCTCCGTATCGGGAGAAAGGCGGTTTTTTGGAGGAGTTCAGTTCTCACAACAACAGATAGACCAGCGGCGTGGCGATGAGCAGGGTCAGGATGGTCCGCTCCAGCCAGATCAGGACCAACTCTCCGATAGAGACGGGGATCTCCGTGGACAGGATGCAGGGGATGGAGGCGGAGAAGAAGAGAATGGAAGAGACGGAGACGATGGCGATGACAAACTTGGTGACCAGGGGGGCTTCAGCCGCCACCAAGGCGGGCAGGAACATCTCAGCGATCTCCACAGCGGCAGCCTTGGCAGCCAGCAAGGGTTCCGGTAGTTGAACCAACCAGGTAAAGGGAAGGAACAGGTAGCCAAGCCAGTCAAAGAGTGGGGTGAACTTGGCCAGCAACAACCCGATGAGACCGACGGAGAGAATCGAGGGCAGGATGGCCATCGTCATCACCAAGCCATCCTTCAGGTTGCTCCAGATGTTGCGTCCAAGGGAAGGCGCCCTGTGAGCAGCGGTGAGGGCCTCGCTCCAGGCGGTCCGAAACAGCTGTTGACTCACTTCCGGTTCGGGGATCCCCTGGCCATCGAAATAGGCTTCGCTTTTGGTTCGGATCGGGGGTAGGTGAACCGTCAGGGCGGTCACCAGGAAGGTGACAATCAGGGTCAGCCAGAAATAGAGGTTCCAATATTGCATCAAGCCCAGGGTTTTAGCGACCACGATCATAAAGGTGGCGGAGACGGTGGAAAAACCGGTGGCGATGATAGTGGCTTCCTTGGCGGTGTAGTATCCATCCTTATACAGGCGGTTCGTAATCAGAAGCCCCAGGGAGTAACTACCGACAAAGGAAGCCACGGCATCAATGGCCGATCGTCCCGGAGTTTTCCAGACTCGGCGCATGATCGGTCGGACCAGCACCCCGACGAATTCCAGCAAGCCGTATCCCACCAGCAAGGCCAGGAAGATTGAACCAACAGGAACGAGAATCCCTACAGGGATGACCAACTGTTCAAACAGAAAGGGGCCGATGTCTGGAGCAAACAACCAGGCAGGGCCGGTTTGGGTGAGGAGGAGGATGGCGGTTACCAATCCCAGGATCTTGAACAGGGAGAAGATGAGGTCGACCCGACTCTTTTTCCAGTTCCCTGTGATAAAGGGATACAGGGCGCCCGGCAGGATGATCACCAAGGCATACCAGGGAACAAGGGGACCGAGGGATTTCTGTAGCCAGGTCACCACATGATCCAAGGGGATGCTGGAGGTGTCCCCGACGGTCATGGGAACAAAGAACATAAAGATCCCGATCGCGCTGAATAGGATTAATTTTGCGATATTTTTGACTGGAAAAGAAGTTGTCGTCTGGTAATGGGGTTGACTTTCCAGTTTGCCCATGATGGGTTCCTCCTCTTGATGTCGTTTGAAAAAAGGGAGGGGGAGACTTCCCTCCCCTTAAGCTGTGGTTTTCTGGATCCGTCCCGTCAGGAAGGAGAGCATCACATGGACGCCGGCCTTCACCGTGGCCTCTCGCACGTCCCGCAGAGGGTCCAGGCAGACCAGGTCCATCGCTTTCACTTGGGGGTGAGTCCCTGCGATGCGGACCGCCTCAAACAGTTCATCGGTTCGCATTCCGCCGGGAGTGGCGGCAGGGGCTCCCGGGCCGACTCCAATATCCAGCACGTCCATATCCACGGTGAGATAGATGGTGTCCACCTGCTGTTCCAAGTGCGCGAGAGCCTCGCGGACCACCACATTCACCCCGCGTTTCCGCGCTTGCTTCAGGGTGACGTAGTGAACCCCCACCTGATCGGCGTACTCTTTGAGGGAGCGGGCATTGAAAAAGCCGTGGAGGCCGATGTTGTATACGTCCTCTCCGCGAAGGGTTCCACTTTCGGTCAGGTTGCGGATCGGTGTTCCATTGGTGGGGCCGAAGTCCTCCAGGCTACGCAGATCAAAGTGGGTATCCAATTGCAGGATGCCGATCCGTTCCTCAGGGTGAGCCTGCTTCCACCCTTTGGCCAACATGGCGGTGATCGAGTGGTCGCCTCCCATCACCAGCGGCAGAGCATGGGGATGATGGGTGCGCATGGCGACCATCGCTTCCGTGATGTTCCGATGGCAGGCGGGGATGTCGGTGACATGTTGTTTCACATCCCCGAGGTCGACCACACGCAGGGAGGTAAGGTCCACCTCCTCATCCAAGTTGTAGGTAGTAAAGCCTTTCCAAGCCCGGCGCAAGGCATCGGGGGTTTCGCTGGCTCCGGAAGCGCTGAGGGAAGAACGGGAGAGGGGGACGCCAAGGAGGGTGACATCCACCTCGGACCAGTCAAAGGATGAGGCCTTCTCTTCATCCAGACATTGGATCCACTCATGCACTTTGGGATCCGCCGGAAGCGGGTCTGGCCGACGCCAGCGGAAGGCGGGGGGGTTCAGCAGGGGATAGGGATAACGGGTTTCCATCAGCGGTGTCCTCCTTTCCTGGGTTTAGTCCCTTTTATAAACTACTTTTCCGTCCTTGATCACCGTCTGGGTATGGTTGGAACCGTAGTGGTACTGAAGGCCCATGTAGTTGGGCACATCAAAGACAACCAGATCTGCTTTCTTTCCCGGTTCCAGACTTCCGACCTCGTGTCCCCGCCGGATGGCATGGGCTGCGTTGATAGTGGTGGCGGCAAGCACCTCCCCAGGGGTCATGCCCATTTGGAGACAGCCCAGGTTCATGATCAAGGGCAGGGAGATCGTCGGAGAGGAACCGGGATTGCAATCCGTGGATAGAGCAACAGGGACACCGGCATCGACCATCTTCCGTCCCTCGGCCATCTCCGCCATCAGGAAAAAGGCGGTTCCCGGAAGTAAGACGGCCACCACACCGGCCTCCGCCATCGCCTGGATACCTGCATCGGAGGCTTTCAGCAGATGATCGGCGGAGACAGCCCCCACCTGTGCGGCCAATTCGGCTCCGCCATAGGGTTCGATCTCATCGGCGTGAATCTTGGGGGCGAGTCCGTACTCCTTGCCTGCCTCCAGAATGCGACGGGACTGGTCCGGGGTAAATACGCCCCGTTCGCAGAAAACATCGTTAAACTCCGCCAGCTTGCGCCGGGCCACCTCAGGGATCATCTCCTGGATTACCAGCTCCACAAAGTCATCAGGGCGATCCTTGTAAGCGCTGGGGACGGCATGGGCGCCCATAAAAGTGGAGACCACATCCACCGGGTGGTCTTGGTTTAGCTTTTGAGCTACTTCCAGTTGCTTCAGCTCGTGTTCCAGGGAAAGACCGTAGCCGCTCTTGGCCTCTAGGGTGGTGACCCCGTGACGCAGGAATGAATCCAAGCGCCGTTGGCTCTCCTGGTACAGCTGTTCTTCATCCGCCTCGCGGGTGGCAGATGTGGTAGCATGGATGCCGCCGCCGGCTTCCATGATGTCCATGTAGGTAGCCCCTTGGAGGCGCATCTCAAATTCATTTTCCCGGCTGCCAGCGAAGACAAGATGGGTGTGGGGATCCACCAGTCCTGGAGTGACCAGGCGGCCGGTGGCATCCACCACCTCCGCTGTTTCCAGGCGGGAGCCGACCTGTTCCCGGACCTGGGTGTCTGTGTCGACGAATTGGATGATTCCCTCCTCCACCCAGACACTGCCGTTCTCGATGATTTGAAGCGCCTCCATCGCCTTCCCGCGCAGGGGGGCAGAGGAGCTTTCTTTCAAAGTGACTAGTTGGGCGGCGTTTTGAATGAGAAGAGGTTTATCGCTCATGATCTTCCTCCTGGTTTTTGTTCTCTAGAAGCGTGGTGATTACTTTCGTTGTTCTTGCGAGCTGAGCCATTCCATGTGAAGTCCCACTCTCCTTGCACTACGCTTCCAGGGTGCGTCTGGAAGCGATCGCTAGATCAGACGCGCTCTAATCGAGTATCGGGATGCGGACCCCTTTGGTGCGGGCGGTTTCCACGGCGGTTTCATAGCCTGCATCTACATGGCGGACAACACCCATGCCTGGGTCGGTGGTGAGGACCCGCTCCAGCCGTTTTTCGGCGGCAGGGGTTCCGTCGGCGACAATCACCATCCCAGCATGAAGAGAGTACCCCATGCCTACACCACCCCCGTGATGAACGGATACCCAGCTGGCTCCACCGATGGCATTGATCAGGGCGTTCAGGATGGGCCAGTCGGCGACGGCGTCGCTGCCGTCCTTCATCCCCTCCGTCTCCCGGTTGGGGGAAGCGACGGAGCCGGAGTCTAGATGATCCCGGCCGATCACGATGGGGGCTTTCAATTCCCCGGAGGCCACCAGGTCATTGATCATTTTTCCGAAGCGAGCCCGTTCTCCATAGCCGAGCCAGCAGATCCGTGACGGCAGTCCTTGGAATGCGATTTTCTCCTGGGCCATCCGGATCCAGTTGCAGAGAGGCTCGTTGTCGCTGAACTCCCGCAGGATCACCTCGTCGGTCTTGTAGATATCCTCAGGGTCTCCCGAGAGGGCTACCCAACGGAAGGGGCCTTTCCCTTCGCAGAATTGAGGGCGAATGTAGGCTGGGACGAAGCCGGGAAAGTCAAAGGCGTTCTCCACGCCCTCATCCTGGGCCACCTGTCGGATGTTGTTGCCATAGTCAAAGGCGATGGCTCCACGCTGTTGCATCTCTAACATCCCTCGCACATGGACCGCCATGCTCTCTTTGGCCAAAGCCACCAGCTTCTCCGGATTTTCCTTGCGTAAGGTAGCCGCCGCTTCCAGTGTCATTCCTCGGGGGAGATAGCCGTTGAGGGGATCATGGGCGGAGGTTTGGTCGGTGACGATGTCTGGGATCGATCCTCGCTGGATCATGTCGGGGAGAATCTCCGCCGCATTGCCCAGCAGGCCGATGGAGAGAGGCTCCCCTTTTTCCTTGGCTTCCTGGGCCAGGGTCAACGCTTCTTCCAGGTTGTCCACCATCCGATCCAGGTAGCGCGTATCCAGCCGCCGCTGAATCCGGGTGCGATCCACCTCCACGGCGATCACTACTCCGCCGTTGAGGGTGACTGCCAGAGGTTGAGCCCCACCCATTCCTCCGAGACCGGCGGTAACCGTAAGGGTTCCTTTCAGGGAACCGCCAAAGTGGCGGCGAGCACACTCGGCAAAGGTTTCATATGTCCCCTGGACGATCCCCTGACTGCCGA